>NZ_JAAGPB010000009.1:0-65639 GCF_017104585.1 Burkholderia sp. Ac-20392 | reverse complement strand
GTCGGCGGCGCGGGTTATGCCGCGTGCATCGTGCCGGTGGCGAGTACCGGGCCGGTCGGTTGACCGGTCGGCGACCCGCCGCTCGGCTCGATCGACACGGCGAGCACCGCGCGTGCGCTGAGTTGCGCGACGACCGCGGGCGGCAGCGTAATCGACGCGGGCGCGTCGGGCGGGAAGACGCCGAGCGAAACCGGTTTCGCGTGGGGTGGAATCAACCAGAGCTCGGTCGAGCGGTTCGCGGCGATCGTCGGCTTGTCGGCCGGCACCACGACCATCCGGGCGCGCCGCAGGTCGACCGTGGCGGTCCAGTGCGCGACGCCGTCGGACCGGGCCAGCGTGGCGACCATGTAGGGGTTCTCCACGACGGCGGTGCGCTCGGGCGGCGCTTCGTGCAACCAGAACAGATTGACGGCGAGCAGCCCCAGCGCGGCGGCGCTCGCGCCCATGCCGACCCAGCGCCACAGCTTCAGGTTGTTCCACCAGCCGCCGGACGGCGCCGTGCCGGGCGCGGACGGTGCGGAGAAGAAGCCGAGATCGCGCTGGATCCGCGTCCAGATCCGGCCGGGCGGCTCGACGGGCGCAACATCGTCGCCGAGCGGCGCGACGTGGTGCTGCCAACGATCGAGCGTAGCCTGCAACGCCGGGTCGCGGGCGACGGCCTGCTCCAGTTCGCTGCGCGCATCGGCATCGAGCACGCCGAGTGCATATTCGGCGCAGCGCAGTTCGGCATCGTGATCGGCTGGCGTATTCATTGTTCCAGACACACCTTCAACTGCATCAGGCTGCGCCGGATCCAGCTTTTCAGGGTTCCGAGCGGCACGCGCAGTCGCGCCGCCAACTCGGCGTAGGTCGCACCGCTGAAGAAGGCCTCGCGCACGGCGCGGCGCTGGGGCGGTTCGAGCCGTTCCAGGCAGCGCTCCAGGCGCTGCCGCTCCTGGCTGGCTTCCGCCAGCGCGGCGGGTGTCGGGTCGTCGTCGGGCAGGTCGAGCACCTGCTCCTCGTCGAGCGGCGTCTCGCGATGCTGCCGCATCCGGTCGATCGCCCGGTTGCGGGCCAGCGTGATCAGCCAGGTCATGGCGCCGCCGCGCGCAGGGTCGAACGTGTCGGCACGGCGCCACGCGGTGGTGTAGACCTCCTGCAGCAGATCCTCGGCCTCGCCCTGGTCGTGGAGCATGCGGATGACGATGCCGAACACGCGCGACGACGTCAGCCGGTACAACTCGGCGAAGGCCGCCTGGTCGCCGCGTGCGACCCGCAGCATGACCTGATTCAGGTGCGCGCGACGCGCGGCATCGGCGTCGCCATCGCGTGAAGACTCTGACGGACCGAAGCGCTCGGCACTATCTGGCGTGTCGTTCATGCGGAGGAAGGGGCGCGGATCGCCTCTGCGTGAATGTCGAGCGGAATATAGCATCGGACGCATCTGAATGGGTCATCGGTGGCTGACACGCGCAGGACGCCGCGCGGAGCGGCGGCCTGCATCGTGCCCGATGAGCCAGATACGAACGAATTCGCCGCCCGGATGCCGGCGTCAGCCCCGCATCCGGCGCGCGGGATGACCCGTCACGTTGCGCGACGGAACAGGCGGATCACGAGCAAGAGGATCACGGCGCCGATGAGGGCGATGACGATCGAACCGAGCATTCCGCTGAAGCCGATACCGAGCAACCCGGCGAGCCAACCGCCGATCACCGCGCCCACGATGCCGACGACGATGTCGATGAGCAGGCCGAAACCGCTGCCCTTGACGAGTACGCCCGCCAGCCAGCCGGCGATGGCGCCGATGACCAGCCATACGATCAAGCCATGCATGTCCATGAACGATATTCCCTTTGGATTGGCGAAATAGTTGCAAATCCGGTGGCCACGCCTTTACCTGCGGCAGCCGGCACGTTGTGCAACGTCGGCGGTTCCGGAGAACGTCGACCGGCCCCGACGTGACTCGATCATTGCGAGGCGGCAGTTGCGGCGCTGGCCGCCTTGGCTTTCTTTGCCGCTTGGTGATGGCCGATTGCGCAACCCGCGGCGGCGCCCACTGCCCCATGGTGCCCTGCGACATGGCCGGCGACCCCGCCCACCGCTGCGCCCTTCAGGCAACCCGCGGCAAATCCCGGGATCGAAGCGGTCATCAAGGCGATGCAGGCGACCGATATCGAAAGAAATTTCATGGTTTATCTCCCTGAAAAACGCGTTGTATTGTTCGGCTTGATCGAGCAGGCCCGGTCAGAAGACGTGCGTGATCAGATAAAACAGCACCAGCAGCCCGACCGGCACGCCGAGCAGCCAGGCGATCAGGTATTTGCCCATGTCGTTGTCCTGGTGGCCGCGACGCCGTGGGCGCCGCGGCGGTTGCATCAATGCGCCATCGCGTCACAGCTCGCGGTCGAATTCCTTCAACTGCTTCTCGGCCGCGTCGCGGGCGATCCCGTAACGCTCCTGGATCTTGCCGGCCAGATACTCGCGATTGCCTTCCGCGACGGCCAGGTCGTCGTCGGTCAGCTTGCCCCACTTGGCCTTCAGCTTGCCGGAGAGTTGCTTCCACTGGCCCTTGATCTTGTCCTCGTTCATCGTGTGCTCCTTGTCATGCAGGGGATAAAAGGCGCGGCGGCGTGCCGCGCCGGAACGTCAGGCCTTCGCCTTCAGGCCGGATGCGTCGACGTGCTTCACGCCCTTGACCGCGCGCGATACGGCGATCGCCTTCTTCACGGCGATCTTCGTCGGCAGCACGCCGGTGAGCGTGACGACGCCGTCGACCGTCGTCACGCTGATGTCGACGCTCTTCAGGCCGTCGACCGTGGCCAGCCGGCCCTTCACCTTGGTCGTGATCCACGTGTCGGAGACGGGCTGGTTCGATTCGGCCTTCATGCCGTTGTCGGTCGATGCGTCCTGCGCAACCGCGTTCGTGAGCGGCGCGGCACTCAGCAGGAAAGCCGCGCTGACGGCGAGCAGCGTCGAAAGGGGGCGGGTCTGGTTCATGGATGTTCTCCTTCGCTTGGCGTAATGAATCGATGAATGCGAGCGGCGCCGCGCATTACTTGACGATCGGCGTGTCGTAGCCGGGCTCGCGCGGCGGGATGTCCGGGCGCGGCACGTCGGGCGGCAGCGGCACCGGCGGATCGGTGCCGGGCGGCGGTTCGGGCGGGCTGTCAGGCGGCGGTTCGGGCCGCGTCGGATCGGGTGTCTGATGCAGCTTCATCGTGCTTCTCCTCTGCGGTTCGGAAGGCAGCGCATGAGCGCCGATGCAGGACCAGCGTACCGATGCGAACGTGCGCGGACATCGCGCAAATTCACCTGATCGGCTAGTGCGTTTGCACGGGGCGTCGTAACGGGGAGGCGGTGCGCCCGGTGGCCGGGACGCGCGGAAAGCAGGCGCAGTGGATGCTTCGGGGATCGGCGGGACACCGCACGGTGGCGGCAGGCCGTGCGAATGTACTATGACGAATAGTGCAATCGCGCCTGTCGCGCACCGGTGCGGCACGCGATCATCGCCACACGCGCCGGCCGGCGCGTGTCGACGAAGCGGCAACCGGGCCGGCGGTCATGCAGACGACAGGGACAACCATTCGATGAACGAACAGGTAAACGAACAGGCGCTGAAGTCGCATACGGACCGGCGCCAGTTGCACCAGATCATCGCGGGGCTCACCGAGGGCGTGATCCTCGTCGAGCCCGACCAGCGGATCGTCTGGGCGAACGAGGCCGCGCTCGCGATGCACGGCGTGACCGAGCTGAAGGCGCTCGGTGCGACCGTCACCGATTACCGCGAGCGCTTCCGGCTGCGCTACCGGAACAACCACCCGGTGCGCGACGGCCACTATCCGATGGATCGCGTGATCGCGGGCGAGGAATTCAGCGACGTGACGGTCGAAGTCGAATCGGCCGCCGACGAATCCGTGAGCTGGGTCCACCGCATCCGCAGCCTCGTGCTGACGAACGCGGCGGGCGAACCCGACTGCCTCGCGCTCGTGCTGCACGATGCGACCGAATGGGCGAGCGCCGAGGAACGCTTCGAGCGCACCTTCAACGCGAACCCGGCGCCGGCCGTGATCTGCCGGCTCGACGACCTGCGCTACGTGAAGGTCAACCAGGGTTTTCTGGACATGACCGGCCACGCGCGCGACGACGTGCTCGGCCGTTCGGTGTACGAGATCGACGTGCTTGACCAGGCCGAGCGGCGCGAACTCGCGATCGAGCGGCTGGGCGAAGGCGCGACGATTCCGCAGATGGAGGCTGTGCTGAAGCTCGCGGACGGCAGCGCGAAGGCCGTGGTCGTCGCCGGGCAGCCGATCGACATGAACGACGAAGCGTGCATGCTGTTCACGTTCATGGATCTCGAGCCGCGCAAGCAGGCCGAGCGCGCGCTGCGGCAGAGCGAGGAACGCTTCGCGACTGCGTTCCGGATGGCGCCGGTCGCCACCGCGATCGTCACGGCCGACCGCGTCGAATTGCTCGACGTGAACGGCGCATTCGCCGCGATGACGGGCCATGCGCAGGACGACCTGCTCGGCAAATCCGCGGACGAGATCGGGCTGTGGGCCGAACGCGGCGCGTGGCAGCGCATCGAGGGCCGGCTCGCGCGCGACGGCAACGTGCGCAATGCCGACGTGCAGATCCGCACGCGCGAAGGCGACGTGCGCGATTGCGTCGTGTCGGCCGACCCCGTCGCGATCCACGGGCGCGACTGCCTGCTCGTCGCGCTGCTCGACATCAGCGATCGCAAGCGCACGGAGATGGAGCTCGTCTACGCGATCGAAACGGCGATGCAGGATGCGTCGTGGTTCAGCCGCACGCTGATCGAGAAGCTCGCGAACGTGCGGCGCGCGAATGCGCCGGATGCGGGCGCCCAACTGTCGGACCTGACCGCGCGCGAGCGCGACGTGTTCGACCTGCTGTGCCACGGCCTGGCCGACAAGGAGATCGCCGGCCGCCTCGGGCTCGCGCCGAACACCGTGCGCAATCACGTCGCGACCATCTACGCGAAGCTCGACGTGCACAGCCGCGGCGAGGCGATCGTGTGGGCGCGCGAACGCGGGATCGTCGGCGCATCCGAAGCGAATGGGGCGCGCGGCGAGAAGGGCGGCGCGAAAGACAAGGGCTGACGCCGTCGGTACGAATGCACCATGTGCGCTGGTGCATCCGCATCTACCGCACGCGGCGCCCGCTTGCGATCCTGTCCACTCGGCGGTGCGGCGCTGGCCGTCACATCGTCGACTCTCCCCAACCATCGCAGGAGACGACCATGGACAGGAATCGCATCGAAGGCAAGCTCAAGCAGGTCAAGGGTTCGGTCAAGGAAGCGCTCGGCAAGGTGACGGGCGACCGCAAGACGGAAGCGGAAGGCGTCGCCGAACAGGAGGCCGGCAAGATGCAGGAGCAGGCCGGCGAGGCGGCCGACGCGGTGCGCAAGCAGACGGACACCGATCGGCACTGACCGATGACGCGGCGCCGCAGACGTCGCGACGGCCGGCCGGGCCGTCATCGCAACGATGATGCGCCGCCGGCATGACCACGGGCGGCCTTGAGGGACGGGCGCCGGCAGGGCTTCCCACTGCAACGATTTACCCACGGCTCACCGTTGCGTGGGCCGCGGGGCGGCCGCGAACGCGGAACTTGATGACAAATCCTCACAACATAGTTCCGATATTTCGTTTGCTGCACGGGTATTGGCTATCCACAATCCATTCACCTCTTTCGCGATGAAAGGCTCTTCGGAGACGGAGCCGCGGCGATCGATCGGTCAGTCGGGACGTTGCATGACGCCCCGGCGGCGGACGAGATGACCGGCACGCGGGAGGTTGCCGACGCGCGGCGATCGCGCGTTGCATCCCGGCCCCCAGAACAAGGATTGTCATGACGTTCCGCATTCGTTCGCTTTCCGGCGTCGCATTGACCGCCGCGATCCTCGCGCTCCAGACCGGCGCGGTTCATGCGCAGGAGACGGTCGTCAAGGTCGGCGTGGCCGGCCCGCTGACGGGCGGTGGCGCCGCGTACGGCAAGGACATCGAGAACGGCGTGCGCATGGCCGTCGACGAAGCGAATGCCGCGCATACGACGGTGGGCGGCAAGCCCGTGAAGTTCGTCGTCGCGTCGCAGGACGACCAGAGCGATCCGCGCACCGGCGTGCAGGCCGCGCAGCAGCTCGCCGACGCGCAGGTGGCCGTCGTGATCGGCCACTTCAACTCGGGCACGACGCTGCCCGCATCGAAGATCTACGCGAAGGCCGGCATTCCGATGATCACGCCGTCGGCGACCAATCCCGACATCACGCGCGCCGGGCTCGGCACCGTGTACCGCGTGATCGCGACCGACACGCAGAACGCCGGCAACGCAGGCGCCTATGCGGCGAGCGTGACCAAGGCGAAGCGCATCGCGATCATCGACGATCGCACCGCGTTCGGCCAGGGCGAAGCCGACGAATTCGAGAAGTCCGTGAAGGCGAACGGCGGCACGATCGTCGCGCGCGAATTCACGAACGACAAGGCGGTGGACTTCAGCGCGCAGCTCACGAAGATCAAGAGCACCAATGCCGATCTCGTGTTCTTCGGCGGCCTCGACGCGCAGGCCGCGATGCTCGTGAAGCGCATGCGCCAGCTCGGCATCCGCGCGCAGTTCCTCGCGGGCGGCGGCGTGATGAACGCGAACTTCATCAAGCTGGCCGGCAATGCGGCGGAAGGCGCGTCCGTGTGGGAATACGGGCAGCCGCTGGCGCGTCTCGCGAAGGGCAAGGAGTTCGAAACGAAATTCAAGCAGAAGTACGGCATCGACATGCTCGCGTACGCGCCGTTCGCGTACGACGCGACGTGGATCGCGATCAACGCGATGCAGAAGGCGAACTCGACGAAGCCGGCCGATTTCAACGGCGCGCTGAAGGGCACGCGCTACGACGGCATCACGGGCACCATCGCGTTCACGAACACGGGCGACCTGAAGAACCCGAGCTCGACGCTGTATGAGGTGAAGAACGCCGCGTGGCAGCCCGTCACGACGAAATCGGCGGATTGAACGCAACCCGCGCGCGGACTTTCGCGGCGACGCCGGACGTGCTGAAATGCCATCAGCGATCGGTTGCGATCGCGGCGCACGCCGGTGGGACAGCCGCACGAGTCTGCCCGCGCGACGCCGCGCATGACGCGGCACGAACAACCCACGGGCGGGGCCGGCTGGCCGCGCCCAACCTGTGCAACTGGAGTCAGTCGTGAGTTCTCAAGTCGTCATCGTCGGCGGTGGTGTGATCGGCAGCTCGATCGCCTATTTCCTGCGCGCCACCGATCCCACGGTTTCCGTGACCGTGATCGAGCGCGACCCCACCTATGCGCGATCGTCGTCGGCGTTGTCGGCCGCGTCGATTCGCCAGCAGTTCTCGACGCCGCTGTCGATCGAGATGTCGCTGTTCGGCATCGACTTCCTGCGCACGATCGGTGAACGCCTCGAAGTGGACGGCCACCAGCCGTCGATCGACCTGCACGAAGGCGGCTACCTGTTCCTCGCGACGCCGGCCGGCGACTCGACACTGCGCGAGAATCATGCGCTGCAGACGAGCCTCGGCGCGGACATCCGGCTGATGGATCGCGATGCGTTGCGCGCGAAGTTTCCGTGGCTGAACGTCGACGATCTCGTGTCGGGCGCGTATGGCGTGAGCGGCGAAGGCTGGTTCGACGGCTACGGGCTCGTGCAGGCGCTGCGCAAGAAGGCGCAGGCGCTGGGTGCGCGCTACGTGCCGTCCGATGTGAAGGAGGTGGTGCGCGACGGCCGCAAGGTGACGCAGGTGGTCACGGCCGACGGCGAACGCTATGCGTGCGACACGCTCGTCAACGCGGCAGGGGCGTGGACGCGCACGCTGTCGTCGATGATGGGCATCGACATCCCCGTGTATGCGCGGCGCCGCAGCATCTTCAACGTGTCGTCGCCGGCGAAGCTCACGGATTGCCCGCTGCTGATCGATCCGACCGGCGTGTACTTCCGGCCGGAAGGGCGCACGTATATCTGCGGGACGTCGCCGAGCCCGGATCGCGACCCGGACGACCTGCCGCTCGACGAAGTCGATCACGACCTGTTCGACGAGGTGATCTGGCCGACGCTCGCGAATCGCGTGCCGGAATTCGAGGCGCTGCGCGTGGAGAACTGCTGGTCCGGCTACTACGAGTACAACGTGTTCGACCACAACGCGATCATCGGGTATCACCCGGAACTCGACAACGTCGTGTTCGCGAACGGCTACAGCGGCCACGGGCTGCAGCAAGGGCCGGCGACGGGGCGCGGCGTCAGTGAACTCATTCTGGGCGGGCGTTACGACACGCTCGACCTGTCGACGCTCGGTTGGTCGCGCGTGCTGGAGAACCGGCCGATCGTCGAAAAGAACGTCGTGTAGCGCGGCGTAACCCGCCCGGTGTGGTGGGCGGGATTCTCCTTGTGTCTCACCTCATTGGCCCGACCGTGTCGGGCCTTTTTTCGTTGCGCGTGCAAGGGTGTAGCGCGCGTCAGCCGACGCCGTAGACCGCGTCGCGCAGATCGAGCGTGTACGGGCCGTTCATCCCTTCGTAGAGCGTGTTCGACAGCGACACGACGGTGAGCCCGCGTGCGCGGTCGACGAACCACGAATGACCGTAGACGCCGCCCCAGCGCCAGGTGCCCGGGGACTCCGGCGACAGCGCCGCGCGCGGGTCGCGCAACACGGAAAACCCGATCCCGTAACCCGCACCCGGCAGGTCGGGCAGCTCGAGGTTGCCGGTGTGGACGCGGCCCATCTCGTCGACCAGCTCGGCCGGCAAGACTGCGCCGCCGCCCGCCCGCAGCGTGTCCAGCACGTTCAGCACGTCGCCGGCGGTGCCGACCATCCCGGCGCCGCCCGATGCGAATGCTTCCGCATTGAGCGCGCGGGACGGCGAGTACGTCACGCCGACGGACCCTTCGAAGATGGGTACGGCTTCGTTCTCGGCGAGCCGGTGCGGCTGCGGCGTGTCGTTGACGTAGGGCGTTGCTAGCCGCGCGGCGTCGCGTGCGACGAATCCCGTGTCGCGGGTGCCGAGCGGGCGAAGCACGAGCGCATCGACCGCATCGGCGAGCGGCAGCCCGCTGACGGCCTCGATCACTGCGCCGACCACGTCGATGGAGAGCGAGTAGTTCCAGCCGGTGCCGGGTGCGTACTGCAACGGCACGCTCGCGATCCGGCGCATGTTTTCGGCGAGCGTGATCGATGCGCCGTCGAGCCCGTCGGAGGCGCCCGCGCGCGCGTACGGGCCAGTCGCGTCGGCTTCCGCGAAGCGATAGCCGAGGCCGGCGGTATGCGTGAGCAGGTGACGCACCTTGATCGCCGGCACGCTGCCGTCACGCAGTGCCGGGCGGAACTCGGGCAACCAGCGCGTGACGTCGTCGTCGAGCGACAGCTTGTGCTGTGCAACGAGCGCCATGGCGGCCGTCGCGACGATCGGCTTCGTCACCGACGCGAGCCTGAACAGCGTGTCCTCTTGCATCGGCGTGCGTGCTTCGCGATCGGCGAACCCGGCCGCGCGGCGATAGACGAGTTCGCCGTCGCGTGCGATCAGGACGACCACGCCGACGAGGCGGTGCGTGTCGAGTTGACGGGACAGTACCGCATCGACGCGCTCGGCGAGTGCGGGATCGGTCGACGGCTGCTGGGATGACGCGCGGTTGGGGATCATCGAAGACTCTGTCGTGACGGGTGAGCCGACATGGTAGGCGGCATGCCCCGATCGTGCCGTTTATCCATACATGGAACAGGGCTTCGCGGGCTTCGTGCGCTGCAACGGCCGGCGTGGACGGCCACGGGGCGGGCGATTCAGCCGGGGGCCGCGGCGGTTCCGTGGCGGCGCGGCGCTGCGGCTGGCGGCGGCGCCCCGTCGCACCTGCGCCGGGCAGCCGACAAAATATGCCCCAAGCGGCGCGCGGCCTTCGTTAGAATCTGCTTTCGTCGAGAAAATAACGCAATTGCATGGGTGCAGCGCGGTATCGCATCACGGACACTGCTCACCCGGATTCCATCGTTCATCTTTCACCGGAGGCGAGCATGCCAGGATTACTTCCCGATGTTGACCGCGAGGGGCTCCTCGAATATTCGGTGGTGTACACCGATCGATCGGTCAACCATATGTCGCAACGCTTTCAGGGCGTCATGCGCGACATCTCCGGCACGCTGAAAAAAGTCTACAACGCGAAGTCCGTCGTGATCGTCCCCGGCAGCGGGACGTTCGGCATGGAAGCCGTCGCGCGGCAGTTCGCAACGAACAAGAAGTGCCTGGTCATCCGCAACGGCTGGTTCAGCTTCCGCTGGTCGCAGATCTTCGACATGGGCAGCATTCCGTCCGAAACGACGGTGCTGAAGGCGCGCCCGGTCGAAGCAGGGCGGCAGGCCGCGTATGCGCCGGCCCCGATCGACGAAGTGGTCGCCGCGATCAAGGAGCACAAGCCGGATCTGGTGTTTGCGCCGCATGTTGAAACCGCGTCCGGGATGATGCTGCCCGACGGGTATCTGCGTGCGGTGTCCGACGCCGTGCATGCGGTCGGCGGCATGTTCGTGCTGGATTGCATCGCGTCCGGCACGGTGTGGGTCGACATGCAGGCGAGCGGCGTCGATATCCTGATCAGCGCGCCGCAGAAGGGCTGGAGCGCGTCGCCGTGCTGCGCGATGGTCATGCTCGGCGAGCTGGCCCGCGAACGCATCGATGGCACGACCAGCACCAGCTTCGCGTGCGATCTGCGCAAGTGGCTGCAGATCATGGAAGCCTATGAAGGCGGCGGGTTCGCGTACCACGCGACGATGCCCACCGACAGCCTCACGACGCTGCGCGACGTGATGAAGGAAACCGAGGCGTACGGCTTCGACAAGGTGAAGGCGGAGCAGCTCGAGCTCGGCAAGCGGATTCGTGCGTTGCTGGCCGGGAAGGGTTTCCGGAGCGTGGCGGCGGAAGGGTTCGAGGCACCGGGTGTCGTGGTCAGTTATACGGATGACGACGGGATTCGCACCGGGAAGAAGTTTGCGGATGTCGGGTTGCAGATCGCGGCCGGCGTTCCGTTGCAATGTGACGAGGGGGAGGATTTCAAGACCTTCCGCCTCGGGTTGTTCGGCCTCGACAAGCTGCATGATGTCGATGGAGCAGTTGCACGGTTTGCGGATGCGCTGGAGCGGGTTCTTTAAGGCGCTTGGTGGAATTGGCGAGGTGTTGGACGGTGGGTGGCTGCACCTGCGGTCTATCGCCTCGCCGGATTGATGGTCGTGGTGTTGTCTGATGCGCGCGTTCGGGTTTGTGGTTCGATGTACTCATGCGCGGCGAGGGCGGTCCATCTGCCTGTACGGCTAACCTGAAGGGTTCGCATGGCATACGTCGTTCGACAGGAAGTCCCGGCGGTATCCACATACATCGACATTCGTCTTGCCGCAGGGCTGAGCAGGAAGTCGGAGCAGGCTGCGACGATCGGGTTGAGGAATGGGTTATTCAGCGTCGTGGCGTATTGCGATAGCGATCCGGTCGGTATTGGCCGGGTAATTGGCGACGGCGGTTGTTTCTTCGAGATCGTCGATATCGCGGTGTTGCCCGCTCACCAGAAGAAAGGCGTGGGCGACCTGATCATGCAGGCGCTCATGGGCTACGTTCACGAGCATGCGCCGCCGACCGCCTATGTCAGCCTGATGGCGGATCACGGGACACCGAAGTTCTACGAGCGTTACGGTTTTCAACCGTCACTGTTGCCCGAGAAGGCGGGGATGTTTCTGCGCATCATGTAACGGTGGGGCGTCGTTTTTCCTGTCGCGGTGCGGCGGCACCGGCGTACGCCGGTGCGCCCGCGCTAATTCACGCATTCCGGCACCACCGGGTCGTTGCTGCCCGTGTAGACGAATCCGTCGGAGATCCATTGATTCGAGTCGAGTCGATACCAAAGCCGTGTGGCGCCCCAGTTGCCGTTCACGGAGTCGCCGTACTGGTGGCAAGCGAGCTGGACGGTGCGCCCATTCTCGAGCGAACCGACGACCGGCGCCGACAATGAAGGCGCGCTGCGCAGATTCGCTGAACCCGGTGCCTGGACACGCGCGCTGACGGGCGTGGACGGATCGCCGGAATCCGCACTCCCGTAGTTGACCAGCCACGCCTGCGGGGAGACGCGTCGCTGATTGCGAACCGCGTATCCGGAATATGGCGAAGTGCCTTCGAAGAATTGCCAGCCGCCGATCGTCATGCCATTGACGGACACGTCATTGCCATCCTTGCTCAATGAAAAGTGAACATGCGGCCCCGTCGTTTGTCCGCCGCACGGCAGGCCGTTTCCGACGCTGCCGAGATATTCCCCCTGGCGAACACGCGTACCACTGTTCAGCGACGTCAGCTGGACCATGTGGTAATAAGTCGTCGCATAGCCATTGTCGTGAACCACCTTCACGATGGCACTGCCGTCGCGCTCGCAGCTCTTGTAAAGATAGCCGTCTCGCGCCGCCAGCACGCGGCCGTTGCCACCCGAGAAGTCGAGGGAGTTATACGGCCTGCTTTGTCCGGACCAGCCGTGTGCACCGCCCGTCCAATACCACCCGGCATTCTGTTCCCACGGCAACGCAAGGCCCGGTTGCGGCAATGCCGCCGACCGTGGTGCAAGCGATGCGCGTCTCGACGCCAGATTTTTCCGTTCGTCGGCCGCGAGCAGCGTAGGTGGCGCCGCATCGAGCAATTCTCCAAACTTGCTGCTGCCCTCCACACCCGAGATCCATTGGCCATTCACGTTGCGCGCAATGAACAGCTTCGTGACGGGATCGCCGGATTCATCCTCGTGCAGGATTTGTGTCGCAGTGCCAAATACCCACCCGGAAACGTCGTCGGTTTTGATTGCCTCGACCAGGCTGTCGTCCGACCGGGCCGGCAGCTTCAACGTTCCACCCGATCGGGATTGAAGCGCCTGCCCGATCGAGCGTTGCAACGACGTCTCGATTGGCGCCGCATGAGCGATTTCGGCAAGGCTGGCTGAAATCAGCAGGATTCCAATGGAGTATTGAATCGAATTCGAGGCAGAACGATTTAATAAATTGCGCATGGTTAAATGCACCGCGAAGATGGTTTGCAAGAAGTTCATGACGGCGCCAGCAAGCCTACATCATTTGCCAATCATTGCAAGGAAAATGAAATATATCCGGATGTGTTTTTAAATTGGATGCTTCGGATGAAATTGTTGATGCGATAGTTTCAAAGTGATTTGACCACTCGGTGAACCGGAGTCGATTGATCTGGAATCACCTTGCAGGGTGGCCATGAGGCGTCATCCATGCCCAGCCTCGTGGCGAGCCGCGTCGTGAGCTGCTTTGATCGACAAAGGATTCAATAGTCGGTTAATTGGATTGGATTATTTATAAAAAAGAAATGGTCATGGTGTGGTCTTGTTAATATCATTTGCATCTTCCTGACAAATATAGCAGTTTGATTTCAATCGGATCGAGATTTAAATTGAGCCGCGACAAAATAAATCATTTCGATTGATGAATTTTCCGGAAGTGATGCGCTGCTGAGCTCGCACGAGATCCTCGCGCAATGGCGTATCTGGAAAGGTCTCGTCGACGGAGGCGATTTCGACGGCGTGGAATCTGAACCGGATCCAGGCATCGGGGACGACTGGTACAACCTGAAGTGGATTCCATTCACGCACGACGGTAGCGGCAATCATCTGTGTATTGACCTCGATCCCGCGGACGACGGTTTCTCGGGACAAGTGATTCGGGTCTGGCCTGATGACGCGCGACGCGAGCGCATAGCGGGGGGCTTTTCGGAGTGGCTTGCCCGTATCGCCGACGAGGGACAATCAGGCTGAGCACGCGCCGAGCATGATGGTGGCGGGGTGTTGGCCGCTACGTTGATGAGCATGCTCCAAGGGCAATGCCGGTGGACCCTTGGACAAGCGCTTGGCTGCGCAGCATGGACAGGCGTTTCGTGCGCTACCGTGTCAAGCAGTACAAAACATCGGGACACCCTTCCTCGTTTCGGCTTCCGTCACTGTATGCAATCGCAACGAACCCGTGCCGCTCATAAAACGCAGCAGCATCGCGATTCAACTGGAACGTATAGAGCTGGAGCTTGCCAACCGTCTGCGATTTCACCGATTCGAGAAGGGAGGAACCAATCCCTTGTCGCTTGAATTCGGGGCACACATACAACTGATCAAGCCATGCCACGCCGTCAGCGACGACGTGCGCAGCCATGCCGACGATGCGATCATCGTTCACGGCAACGGTAACGTTGCCCGACGGCACAAGCATGTTGGCAACCCAATCGCGGACGGCGGCTTCCGGATGCGCGAGCGGCGCGTACGATGTCAGCGTGTTGCGTGACCGTAGATAGACTTCGGCTACCTCGGTGGCATCATCTGCAACCGCTCGACGCAAGATCAAGGGCATGTATCTCCCGCTCCGAAATCGTCAAAAGGTGCACAACGATAGCAGCACAGAATCGAACTTCCAAGATCGCGCAGCGCGCTGTTGAAACCGGTGAAATTAGAAGTTCAGCGCGACGTATCGAGTGCACGGTACAGCGAGTCGCCAGCGCGATCGCGTTACCGATTCGCCGCATCATTCCGGGATTCCCGGGCCTCGACATTCCCGTATCATCTGTCCGACTCACCGGGATCGCATGACCTGGCGATTCGGCACAAACGAGAGGACGAGCGATGAAGGTCGAAGGGCGCGGCCACGGCAAAGCGATCGAGCAAAACGCGGCGGCATCCACGAAGCGGGCCGGGATCGCACCCGTCACGAAGAGCACCGACCCGCGCGACTACCAGCACGCGCCCGGCATCGCCGCTGTCATGCCGAAAGCCTTCCCGGACGGCTTTGTCGTGGCAGAGCACCGGCACCCGCGTGCACAACTCGTCTACACCACGACCGGCATCGCCGAAGTCATAGCGTGCCAGTCGCTCTGGATGATTCCGCCGCATCGCGCATTGTGGATTCCGCCCGACCTGCCGCACGCGATGCGCGCCCACGGGCAGCTCGAAATGCGCACCGCCTACGTCGACCCGCAAGCGTACCGATCGGCCACCCCGGATCAGCCGAGCCTGGTCAACGTGTCGCCGCTGCTGCGTGAGTTGATCGTGCGCGCGTCGGCGTTCCCGGTTGAGATCAATCCCGACGGACGCGACGATCTCGTCATCCAGCTCATGCTGGCCGAAATCGAATGGTCGCCCGAGCAACCGTTGCGGCTGCCGTCCGGCCAGGACCGGCGTCTTGCCAGAGTCTGCGACGCGATTCTGGCGAATCCGGCCGATCAACGAACGCTGACGGAATGGGCCGATGAAGTCGGTGCATCGAGCCGGACACTGGCCCGCCTGTTCACCGCCGAAACCGGGCTGTCGTTCAGCCAGTGGCGCCAGCAGGCCCGGATTTCGGCCGCGCGTCCGCTGCTGGCATCGGGGCGCTCCGTGATCGCCGTCGCGGCCGAACTCGGCTACGAAACCACCAGCGCGTTTTCGACCGTGTTTCGCCGGTTTACCGGCATGACGCCCAGCGCTTACGCGAAACTGTCCGATTCCGCGTAGCAAACGTCTTTCCAGCAAACGCGGGGCGCGGCGTGCACGCTTATCGTGTCGGTCATCGATAACACTGACCGAACGAGGCAAGCCGACATGAAGCGACATGACATCGAATTCCAGTCCGAAGCCGCCACGCTGCGAGGCTGGTACTACGAGCCGACAGAGCACATCGCCGATACCGCAACGTATCCGGCCATCGTGATGGCGCACGGCTTCTCCGGTGTAAAGGAACAATATCTGGACCGCTACGCCGAGGTGTTTGCCGCCAGCGGCTTTGGCGTGCTGCTCTACGATCACCGGAATTTCGGCGCGAGCGACGGGTATCCGCGACAGGAAATCGACCCCGTGCAACAGAAGCGCGGCTATCGCGATGCGATCAGCTATCTGCTCACCCGCCCGGACGTCGACGCCGCACGCATCGGCATCTGGGGCACCAGTTACAGCGGCGGCCACGTGCTCGAAGTCGCGGCGATCGACCGGCGCGTCAAATGCGTGGTGTCGCAGGTGCCGACGATCAGCGGCTATCAGTCGGCGTTGCGCCGCACGCGTTCCGATCTGGTGCCGGCGGCGCTGGCTCGCTTCGATGAAGATCGTCGGCAGCGATTCGCGGGCGGTGCGCCGGCGATGTTGCCGGCTGTCAGCGCAGATCCCACGGCGGCCTGTGCGATGGCGGGCGCGGATGCATACCGGTTCTTCACCGAATCGGCGGCGCGGTTTGCACCGAACTGGAAAAACGAAGTGACGCTGCGCAGCGCCGAGCTGTCGCGCGAGAACGAGCCGGGCCAGTACGTCGACCGCATTTCGCCCACCCCGTTGCTGATGATCGTCGCCGACCAGGACTTGCTGACGCCCACCGACCTTTGCCTCAAGGCGTGGGGAAGTGCGCTGGAGCCGAAGCGGCTGCTCATGATCGCGGGCGGACATTTCACGCCGTATATCGAGCACTTCGACGCAACCAGCCGGGCGGCGGTGGAGTGGTTCACGCAGCATCTGTCCGTTGCGCGTTGATCTGGACTGTTGCAGAGCTTGCGTGTGGTGTCCACGGCTTGCGCGAATGTCGCCGCCGGGGGTTTTGACGGTGACTGCGTTTGTCAGGCAAATGGAAGGTTGATGCGCGACGGCGTCACGCCACGCGCCTGAAGCGACGCCGGCGAACGACTCGCGGAGCCAGGTCGTTACGCGGGCTCACGAACGATGCGGCATCACCTGGGCACACACGACGGCGACCGATGGCTTCGTTATATGGAGTAATAGCTGTAATTTGGCCTGAAATTTTCTTTCCGGCGACTCGGGCTAGACTGGTCTCGCCTTGATACCCCCCCAAGGTGTTGTTGTGTTCTCGGCTTGGCCCGCACTCAGGTGCGGGCCAATTTTTCGGGCGGGCGCCAGCGGCGGCCGAACGATCGCCGACCGGATGCACATTGGAGGAAACATAGCGTGACAGTACGCCCGACAGTCCGCGATGCCGGTTCGCTCGTGCGGATCGCCGCGTTGAGCGCGGCGGCGGCAGCCGCGACGGTGTCCGCCATGCCGCCGGCGTTCGCGCAAGCCAGCGAGCCCGTGACCAGCAGCGTGTTCGTGCACCGGTCGTACGATTCGGGCAATAGCGCGATCAACGAAAACTTCCAGTACATCGCACATCCGCCGATCCAGCCGGTTGCCGCGAGCGCGCCGCCGGTCACGCGTGGCGCGCACCGCGGCCACCGCGGACAAACGGGCACCACGAATTCGGCCGGCGCAACCGGCAGCGGGTCGAACAGCGCGGCCATTCCCTTGCCGACCATGCCGGCGGACGGGCCGTCCGGCGCGCCGGTTTCGCAGTAGTCGTTTCTTTCCGAATCCTTCCAGGCAAGCCTGTCGATCGACGATCGGTCGCAACGCCGCACGCGATCGTCGGCTATCGCCAGGATCATGATGACGTCAGGCAGCACGGTGTGACCGCTCGATGAGGGGTGAGCGGGATGTCTCCTTGTATCTCGCTCGTTGGCCCGACTGTGTCGGGCTTTTTTTGTTTAGTCGCGAGCGGGGGTGCCGGCGACGGCGACGTGTGGCACCATCGCGGTGATTTACACAATCCATCCGGGTGCCGGCAGACCCATCTATCCGAGGGGGAGTCATGTTTGACCATGTCAAATTCGGCGTGACCGACTTTGCAGCCAGCAAGGCGTTTTTCCTGAACGCACTTGAACCGCTTGGCGTCGAGGTGCAGGGGGAGGGCGAGCCGTCTTACGGCATCGAGATTTCTCCGCCGGGCAAGCCGTCGTTGTGCCTGTTCCTGACGACGGAGAAACCGGCGCATCTTCACATCGCGTTCGTGGCCGACAACCGGCAGCAAGTCGAAGCGTTCTATCGCGCGGCGCTGGCGGCAGGCGGGAAGGACAACGGCGCGCCGGGGCTGCGGCCGCACTATCACGCGAATTACTACGCGGCGTTTGTCATCGGGCCGGATGGACACAATATCGAGGTGGTGTGTCATCAGGCGTAGGGGGGATTCCCTGTCAAAGGGAGTCGGGAGGCGAGGTTGCCCGGGATGTCACGCGTTGATGAACTGTCGCTGACCGATGCCTCCGGAACGATGAGCAAACGCATGCCTTCGAATCTTTTGCAAGAAGCAGTGACCGGCGATTAACGTCAGGACCCTGGCCGTACCTGTCGCGATCGCCGGTGCACTACACTCGGCGGACACGCGTTGCAGCGTGATATCAACAAGCGGCGAATACGATACCAACACCATCCGGGGCGGGAGGCGCTGGCTTCCTGAAAGAGACGATGCCAATCAGCAAATTGAAGGCAATGCCGGCGTTTCGCGACGACGCACCGCGGCAGATCCGTCACGCTATCGCACTTTTCACGATTGTCTGGCTCATCGAGATCGGATTCGCCGTCTGGCTGCTGACGGTGAGTTTCGATCTGGCTGGCCAGGTGTCCGCGGAGAAGGCGGCGCTCATGCGTAAAAACGCCGTGACGATTGCGATAGTCCAGGCCTTCTGGCTTTCGTTGAACGCCGGCCTGATCGTGGGCCTCTGCCGGCGACAAAAGCTCGCGCGCATGCTGGAACTGGTGTTCACGATCGTCACGACGTTGGCCTTCATCGTGGCGGGGCTTCCTTTCGGCATGAGTCTGATCGAAGTCGGCTTTTTCGCCAATGCGATCGCCACCGTGCTTATTTTTACGGGCCCGTGTACGCGCTGGTTCCAGGCGGTGGCTTCTTCATAAGCGCGTCGCGCCTTCGCCTTCGGCTGACGGAGCGAGGACTTGCTGCCAGAAGTGCGCCTTTGCGTGATGGCGGCTTTCGAGTCACGACGTGAAGACTCAACGGAGAATCGAGCGATGACCTCGAAAAGCATCCGCAGGGCAACGGCAGACGACATACCGGCGCTGACGCAGATCCGGAATGACGCGCATGCGAAGAAGCTCACGCACGGCGATCATGTGTGGGGCAAGGAAGGTGATGGATTTTCCGAGGCGTGGGTACGCAACAACGTCTCTCACAAGGACGTGTATGTCGTCGAACTGGACGGCACGTTGGCCGGGACGTTCTCGCTCGCGTTCGACGAGGACAAGCACTGGGGGCCGCAGGAACCGATCGCCGGTTACGTGCATGGCCTTTGTGTGCGGGAGGGTTTCAACGGGCAACGGCTCGGCAGCGTCATGCTCGACTGGTGCGCTCGCGAGGTGAGCCGATTGAACCGGCGTTTCGTTCGACTTGATTGCGCGGTTGAAAATACGACGCTCTGCGCTTACTACGAGTCGCTCGGCTTCATTCGCGTCGGGTTGAAATCAGACGGGATCGTGTGGGCACTGTACGAGAAACCGGCTGAGTAGCGATCAATTGAAGCCCCGGCAATGTCACCCGGACATTTCAACCAACCACTGCATCACCGGAACGCACATGCGAGCTTTATGCTCGGCACGCACGCTCATTCGACAGAAGCCGCCGGATCATCGACAATTCGCGGCTAACAAAACATGAGAGAAGGGGGCAGGGGCATGCGCAGGGTCTTCAAGTCGCTCGGAGTGATCCTGAGCATTTCCGTCGTGGGTATCGCAGCGGCGCAAGCCGCCTCCAACGAACTCGCATTCCCGCGCTTCACCCAGGCGGAGGGCCGGACGGATAGCGACGGGCTTCCGCTGTCCGGCGCGAAACTCTGCGTGCTTCCCGAGCGTGCGCCGTGCTTCCAGATGCCGCCTGCGCCGCTTCCCAATTCGCCGAAGGAGTTTTACCAGTTCGGACTGATGCCACGGTCCGAACGGTTGCCGATCGCATCGGGCGGTTCCTGGGTGTTCTTCTCGGGGATGTTCTCGGGCGGCGGCAGCGGGATGCTGGAGCGTGTGGCGATCTTGCGTTATGGCGCGAACGGCAAGATCGAAAACCTGATGCCGGAAGTCACCCAGACGGAATCGGCTGACCGCGCGATGTGGAAGGTGCCGGACGTGTCGCCCTATCCGGTGTTCGTTCGGGCGGACTTCGTGTGGGCCGACAACGAGGATCATTTCGGCAAGCACCTCTTCGACGTCGACGCGTGGGTGTTCGATCCCGCAACCAGCCTGTACAAGAAGCGGTTTTCCTACCGGACGACCCGGCGCTACGACCGCGGCGAAGGCTCGGATCATGTGCTGGCCACCGAACGAGCGGAAATTCTGCGACGCCTCGCGGCCAGCAAGTAGCTGCCGTTGCGGCAATGAATGAGGGGCGGTCACGCGACTGCTTTTGGCGGCCGGACGCGTCATTCAGGCGTCTGCGTCCGACGAAGGCTGTCTTTCCGGTCGCGCTAGCGCGACGGGCAGCCACCGTCGGTCGAAGTCACCGTACGTCGATCAGGGCGGTGCGAGTCACGCCAGGCACACTGTCGGCGACATAACGAACCGTTTCCTGCCCCTTGAAACTCGTGTCGGGAATATAGAAAACCTGTGCGCCGTGAACCATCTGCCCGGCGCATGGCGAGTTGGATCCGATGGCATAGTCGCCTTCCCGAATATCGATACTCCCGTGCAAGGGGGGCTGCACCACGGTGATGTGTGGCGTGAAGCGTGCGACACATGCTTTCGACCATGATGCGTGAGAGCTCAGCAGCACCGGAACGCCGGATGGGGTCGATCTGTGAAAATCGGCGGGACGAACGGGGTCTTCGGATGCCTTGTTCGTGGTTGCGGGTTCTGCCTTGTTCGTGCTTCTGGACCGCTGCGCCAGTTGCAAGCGCGCTCTCTCCGGCACGTCTGCCAGCCATTCGGCCGGTATCGCGAAGTTGATGTTTTCCGCCTGGGATGGCGAGATTTGTCTGGCGGTGATGCCGATCAACCTTCCTCGCTCGTCAAACAGGCCGCCACCGCTCGAGCCGGGAGAAATGGGCGCCGAGATCTGGATGCTCGTGACGCCGCGATCCGGATCGCGGACGAATCCGGAAATCAGGCCGTCGCTCATCGTGTTCTCGCGAGCAAACGGAGAGCCGATGGCGTAAACATGCTGACCGATCTTCAACGACGAAAGCGGCGCGACCTGGGCGCCCGGCAGATGAAGTCCCTCAACCGACAGCACACACAGGTCGCGCTCCGCGTCCGGCTCGATCAGGCGGGCGCCATAACTCATGTTGCCGTGCACGATGGCGGCTGCGACGCCATCCGACAGCACGTGGCAATTGGTCACCACCTTCTCGTCGCCTATGACCACCGCGCTCCCGATTTTCTTGCCATTGGGTGTCACCACCACGACACGCCACACGATGGGGCTCAGCCTGTCGTAGAGCGCCGACGCATCGGTGGCGGCGGCGACAGCATCGTGTGAGGACGTGAGCCCCACGCCGAAAAGCGTCACGCCGAACAGGCACGCAAGCGCCGCGACGTATCGAGTCGTATCAACGCGCATGGCTGCCTCCCGGCAACAACCCGTCGAGAGACTCCATCGGTACTGCACCGGAACGGGACGGGTGTTCGGGCGCGTCCTGACGCGACGACGAGGGGCCGAAAGGGCTCTGGTAGGCGATCTTGCCGGCCACCGGGTCGAACACCGACGCCGGCGGAACATGGCCGGGCGTGGCGCCGTCGCTGTGCACGTAGGCGTCGAGTGCCGAAAACACTTCGTTCACGTCCCAGCCGACCATGCGAAGCGGCACGGCTTTCGGATCCTGCAGCATGTGTATGGTGACCCATTTGCTGCGTGAAATCGAGACGCCGCCCGGCAGGAAAATCACGCCGCCGTACGCGACTTTCCGCAGGAATTGCCGGTCGAAATGCGGGTCTGCGGGAGGACGATCGTTCATCGACAATCCGCCGGTGGGCGCCTCGGGAACCATCACGAAATACCGGAAGCCCATCTGGCGCGTGAGATCGGCACAGCGGTACAGGAGGTAACGCCCGACCTTCTCGTCCGAGGTCTTGGGGTTACCCGTGAACTTGACGCGATAGGTCGCATCGTCGATCCGCTCTTCCGAATATCCACCGGTGGTAAGGGCGCTTCCAAGTCTTTGGTATGGCGTCGCGCATGCGGTGAGCATGCACAGAGTTGAAAGTGCAAGGAATGATTTTGTAAGTGAATTCATCTACGCCCCGTGCTGCATGAATCCTTGAATTATTCTTTCGAGCCCTAACGATCGCGTCACTGTACCAAATGCCCGTGAGCGGCAGTGTGATCGAGTGCGATTCCGTCGCGGCAGTGTACGACTGTCGGTGGTTGCAGCACCATCGATTAACAATGGTTTGCAAGGCAGTGCGTGGGGGCGCGGCTTCGACCGGTTGCAGCCGATCGAAACCTTCGAACAAGCGCGGCTATCCGGGGCGCGCAAGTTAGCGATCCGGTTATCGAGATAGCCGTTTATTGAGGTCCTTTGCCGGCCGTCGGATCACGCGTCACCGATCTTTCGCAGGCGGTATCGGTTTCGCGCTTTCGGCCGTGCGGTCTCCGCAAACCCTATCGCTGCGCGTCCCCGTACGTCTCCTTGCACACTCCGCGCAGCGCCTCGACGAGCAGATCCCGCGCGGGCGAGCGCGAATCGGCGGCACGCGTGAACAGCGCGATGGGCGGAAGCGTCCACACCAGCGAGTAAGGCACGATCGCCACCCCGGCGATCCGCACCAGTTCTTCCGCGATATCGGCGGGCACGATCGACACGGCCTCGTCGCTCGACGCGATCATTTCGCCGATCAGCTTGGATGAGTAACTTTCGACGACCGGAACGGGCGGCGCGATGCCGGCTGACAGAAACAGGTCGGTGACCTGTTCCCGCATCGGCGTGTGCGGTGCGCCGAGAATCCAGTCGAGCGCGTGCAGCTTGTGCCAGTCGAGCGCGGTGCGGGCCAGTTTCGCGGCAAGCCGCCGGCTCGCGATCATGCGCGGCTGCTGCTGGTACAGCACTTCGAAGGAGACCTGGCCCAGGTCGATCGCCGACGACGCCCGCCCGATCACGATGTCGACGCTGTGATCCCTGAGCTGCAACAGCAGCTGATCGCTGGTGCCTTCGTGAATCGTCACGGTCAGGCGCCTTTCCATGCGCGCTTGCAGCCGCTTGAGCGCCGCCGACAGCATCTGTCCGGAAATGAACGGAATCACGCCGATGTGCAGGTGGGCCGCATGCCCGGCGGCGACCGCCTCCATCTCGCGGGCGAGGTGGTCGAGATCCTTGATCATCGCCTTCGCCCGCTCGAGCACGACCGCGCCGAGCGCGGTGGGCCGCATGCCGCGCGACGAGCGCTCGAACAGCGGCGTGCCGAACATGCTCTCCAGCTCGGACAGCGCGTTCGTCACGGCCGGCTGGCTGCTGGCCATGTGCTCCGCGACGCGCGTCAGCGATCCGTGCTGCTGGATCTGCAGCAACAGCACCAGGTGCCGCATCTTCAAGCGGGCGCCCAGCCGCCTGACCACGTCGTTTGCGTCAAAAGTCATTGACTGGTCACGTATTCATCATGAAAAAGTGATGGACCGATATTAAAACAGAATCATCGCCTTATGGCGGATCCCTAGAATCCCCTTCATGGATCGCGCCGGGACTGGCCTGGCGCCCGTGCCCGGATCGAAAAACATGAAACAGACTGAGACACAGCAGCAGGCAGCGTTCGACTATCACGAATTTCCGACCCCGGGAAAGATCTCGGTCGTCGCCAGCAAGCCGCTCGTGACCCAGCGCGATCTCGCGCTGGCTTACACGCCGGGCGTGGCGGGCGTGTGCGAGGCGATTGCCGCCGATCCGCTGCAGGCGCACCGTTTCACGAGCCGCGGCAACCTGGTGGGCGTGATCACGAACGGCACGGCCGTGCTGGGTCTGGGCAACATCGGCCCGCTCGCGTCCAAGCCGGTCATGGAAGGCAAGGCCGTCCTGTTCAAGAAGTTCGCGGGGATCGACGTCTTCGACATCGAGATCAACGAAACCGATCCGGACAAGCTGGTCGACATCATTGCCGGTCTCGAGCCGACCTTCGGCGGCATCAACCTCGAGGACATCAAGGCGCCCGAGTGCTTCACGGTCGAGCAGAAGCTGCGCGACCGCATGAAGATTCCCGTCTTCCATGACGATCAGCACGGCACCGCCATCACCGTCTCCGCCGCGTTCATCAACGGGCTGAAGGTCGTCGGGAAGTCGATTTCGGAAGTGAAGGTCGTGACGTCGGGCGCCGGGGCCGCCGCGCTGGCGTGCCTGGACCTGCTGGTCGACCTCGGGCTGCCGGTGGAAAACGTCTGGGTGACCGACATCGAAGGCGTCGTCTATCGCGGCCGCACCGTACTGATGGACCCGGCCAAGTCGCGCTTCGCGCAGGAAACCGACGCGCGCAAGCTGGCCGAAGTGATCGGCGGCGCGGACGTGTTCCTGGGCCTGTCGGTCGGCGGCATCCTGACCGCCGACATGCTGAAGGCGATGGCGCCGCGCCCGCTGATTCTCGCGCTGGCCAATCCCACCCCGGAAATTTTCCCGGAACTGGCGCATGCGACGCGCGACGACGTCGTGATCGCGACGGGCCGCTCGGACTACCCGAACCAGGTCAACAACGTCCTCTGCTTCCCGTACATCTTCCGCGGCGCGCTGGATGTGGGCGCGACGACGATCACCCGTGAAATGGAGATCGCCGCGGTTCACGCGATCGCGGGGCTGGCCGAGGAGGAGCAGAACGAAGTCGTTGCGGCGGCCTACGGCGCGTACGACGTGGCGTTCGGCGCGCAATACCTGATTCCGAAGCCGTTCGACCCGCGCCTGATCGTGCGGATCGCGCCGGCCGTGGCCAAGGCGGCGATGGAAGGCGGCGTGGCGAAGCGCCCGCTGACCGATCTTGATGCGTACGTCGAGCAACTGCAGCAATTTGTCTACCATTCCGGCGCGTTCATGAAGCCGCTGTTCGCAACGGCGCGTCAGCTGGTGCGCGACGGCGGCAAGGCGCGGATCGTCTTTACCGAAGGCGAGGACGAGCGCGTGCTCCGCGCGGTGCAGGTGATCGTCGACGAGAAGCTGGCGCGGCCGATCCTGGTCGGGCGCCCGGAAGTGCTGCTGGCGCGCATCGAGCGATTCGGCCTGCGGATCCGGCTCGGCCAGGACGTCGAGGTGACGAATCCCGAGTATGACGAGCGGTTCCCGCAGTACTGGACGACGTATTGGGAACTGCGCTGCCGGGACGGCATCTCGAAGGAAATGGCGCGGGTCGAGATGCGGCGTCGCCTGACGCTGATCGGCGCGATGATGGTGCGGCTCGGCGATGCGGACGGGATGATCTGCGGGACGGTGGGCGAGTATCACAACCACCTGCGGTTCGTCGACGAAGTGATCGGGAAGAAGCCGGGTGCGTCGACCTATGCGGCGATGAACATCCTGTTGCTCGACCAGCGGACGGTCGCGCTGGTGGATACGCACGTCAACGACAACCCCGATGCGGAGCAGATCGCGGAATTCACGATTGCCGCGGCGCGTCAGATGGAATGGCTGAACCTGACGCCGAAGGCAGCGTTGCTGTCGCGGTCGAACTTCGGGTCGGGGAGCGCGGCGTCGGGCGTGAAGATGCGCCGGGCGCTGGAGATCGTCCGGGAGCAGGCGCCCGATATCGAGGCGGACGGCGAGATGCATGGCGACTGCGCGCTCGACGAGGGCTTGCGGTCGAGGCTGCTGCCGATGTCGCCGCTGAAGGGCGCTGCCAACCTGCTCGTTTGCCCGAACGTGGATGCGGGGAACATCGCGTACAACCTGCTCAAGACCGAGGCGGGGAGCAACGTGGCGGTGGGGCCGTTCCTGCTGGGCGTCAACGCGCCGGTGAACATCCTGACGTCGAGCGCGACGGTGCGGCGGATCGTGAACATGGCGGCGTTGACGGTGATCGAGGCGAATCGCATCGCGTCTGCCTGAGCAGGTAACGGAAGCGGGGCGGTGGCAGCGCCGCAAGGCGCCGCGTAGCGGAATCCGGTTGTCGCGGGTTCCGCTACCGGTCGCCTGGTGAACGGGTGCCGCGGTTGCCGCGGGTGGTTCGTGACGCGGTGCCGCGTGCGTCCGTCGAGGTTGGTTGCGACCGGCTTCGGACGTCGGCAATCGTTTGCACGCAGACCCGGACTTCGGCTTTACCCGGAGGCGCACCCGTCACACCCAGGCATGGATGATGCAGTGCATTTAATAAGTATCACGTAATAACTGTCTCGGCGCGACACCCTGGCGTGTCCACTTTTGATACCGATCCTAACCATCTTTTTGGGGCTCGCCACTTTCGATATCATCCGATAATTAGCTTTTATTTTCGTCTAAAATCGCGCTTCTTCTTACTTTAGGACGGAAAGCGTTTTGAAAAGACTGGCGAAAAATCTCTCGCGCACGGCCATCGCCGCATGCGTTGCTTATGCTGGGCTCCTGCCTTTATCCCAGTCCGCCCAAGCCCAGGTCGAACCCCTGAAGAATCCCGTCTACGGCGTGACCCTCGACGACCTGACCAAGCTGGACGCGATCGTCGCGTCGCTGCAGAACCTGCCGTACAAGCCCACCGTGCGTGTCGTGTTCGATCCGGGTACGTCGGCCGCCGACTACTACGCGCCGCTGCTGCGCCTGCACGCAGTCGCGTACGTGATGGGTGAAATCTACGATTCTTACTATTTCCCTACGACGCTCGCCACGTACCAGGCACGCACGCAGGAACTGGTGTCGCAGTTGAAGAACACCGTCGACGTGTGGGAGATCGCGAACGAAATCAATGGCGAATGGTTGCGTAACAACCCGAGCGGCACGAACGCCGTGGTCAACTCGCAAGAGCAGCAGATCGGCCAGATGGTTGCGGCAGCCAACCAGATCGTCAAATCGAACGGCGGCAAGACGGCCATCACGCTGTACTACAACGACGACAGCAAGGGCAACAACTGCTGGGAGAAGCCGCAGGATTACTGGAAGACGTGGCCGACCACCTTCCTGTCCTCGACGGTCCGCCAGCAAGCCGACTACGCGTTGTTCAGCTACTACCCGTACCAGGATTGCACGGGGCTGAATCCGACGTGGAAGAACGATTTCGCGGCGCTGGAAAGCATCTTCCCGAACGCGAAGGTCGGCTTCGGCGAAATCGGTACCTCGGAAACTTCCGCGCCGGCGTCGGTGCAGCAGAACCTGATCAAGACCTACTACCCGATGGTCGACAGCATGAACGATCCGCGTTTCATCGGCGGATTCTTCTGGTGGAACTACGTCGAGCAAATGCTCCCGTATTCGACGAGCTCGTACTTCCAGTTGTTGCGTCAAACGATCCTTCCGCTCAAGTCGCCCAACTAAGCGAACAGCGTCATTCAAGATCAAGCGTCAGCGTCGATGGCTAGAACCACAATGTCGCGCGTACCACGAGACCACGTGCGCGTGCCGCTGACGTCAACCCGAACCGGTATTGCACCGTGACATCCAGATAGCTTGCCGGCGCGCTATAGCGGCCTTCGCGAAACCAGTACCGAACCTGGATGCCGGGCCCGGCGCCGATCGCCGTCTTGTCCGGCTGCCGATTGTCATGATCGCCGGCCACCGCGGCGTGCGGGTAGACGGTCAGCCGATCGCTGATCATCGGCAACCGCCAGGTGTGCCCGTAGCGCAACTCCGAATAAATGATGTATCGACCCGCGCTGATGAAGTAAGCGCCCTCGACATACGCCTGCCAGCTGCGCCAGCTCGGCTCGGTCACCCTCAGGTCGGTCCCGCCTTCCGACGAATACCCCAGGCGCATCAACCAGTCCGTCATCGACAGGCTGCCGACGTGGAACAGCCGCTCGGCGGTCAGCACGACGTTCTGGTCGGGCAGCGGCTTGTAACGCGCGCCCACCGAACCCTGCACGGTCGGCATGCCGGTCACGTTGCCCGATCCGTCGTAGGCGGTGCCGTATCCGCGCACGAAGAACTGGAAGATGCGGCCGTTCTGATAGCCGATCTTCGGCGGCTGCCAGTACGCCTCGATACCCGGCTGCAATACGCTGATCGTGCCTTGCGGGCCGAACGCGGCCGACTGGTACGGCACGCTCAACACGAACCCCCAGGTGCGCTGAAGCTGCTCGACTTCGCGCCGATAGCCGAACTTGTGCTGCGCATCGAACGTGTGTTCGTTCTCATCGGCGTCGAGGCTGTGCTCGAACAGATCGATGGACTCCTGGTTCAGCCCGATCCGCTTGGCGGCGTAGCCCGCGTCCGCGTAGTTCATCGCATTGCCGGCCCCGCCGGAAAAACCCTCATGGAATGCATCGAGCGCCTCGCGATCCTTGTGGTCGCGCAGGAGGTCGTAGGCTTCCTGCAATTTCTGTTGCGCGGTATTGTCCACCGGCGCCTCGGCGGCCTGATCTTCCTGCCGCGCCTGCGCCGCGATCGATGCGGCCATGTTGCGCTCGCCCTCGTTCGTCGCGTCGCTGGCCGCCAGGTCCGCCACGCGGATGGCGGTGTCGCGATCGCCGGCCTGCAGGCTCATCTGCGCGATGCGCAACTGGACCACGGCCGATTTTTCATCGGCCAGCGGCGCCAGCGCAACGCCGGCTTCATGCGGAAGCTTCGCCGCGAGCGCGCTGTCCGACCACGCGAGACGCAGGTTGCGCTGCTGATCCTTGCTCCATTTCCCGGTCGCGACGGCGGCCGCGAAATCGCTGCAGGCCACGTCGTAGCGCATCTGACGCTGCGCCAGGTAGCCATGCTGCGCGCGTACCGCCGCACTCTTCGGAAAACGAACGATCAGCGATTCGACCATGTCGTCCGCTTCGTCGACTTTGCCTTCCCGTCTGTATACGTCGACGAGCAGCAGCCCGAGCTGTTCGCTTCCGGGCTGAATCTTGATGGCGCGCGACGCATACACTTCCGCGAGGGGCAGGTCGCCGGCATTGATCGCCTTGTAGGCACTGTCGGCGAGCTTGTAGGCCTTGGGTGTCAGTTGCTGGGCGGCGGATGCCGGCGCCTGCCAGGCCAGCGACACGGCGATCGCCAGTGCGCTCAACCGTGCGCAGCGCTTGAGGCCGGCCGCGATCGGGATTCTTGAATGCTTCATGCCTGTTCTCCCGAGGGTTTTTGCACGGGAGCGCCCTGCTGCGCTGCCGGGTCGCCGTCGCGTAGGCGAGCGAGTTCGACGAAACGCGAGTGCCGGGAGAGTTCGGCGGCAATCTCCGCATCGCACGCGATGAAATAGGCCACGTTCGATCGGGCTCCGCGCCGCACGACATCCTGCTCGTCCTGCGACAGCGGCCGCCCGACCGCGATGTTCAACGTGCCGTCGTCCGCGGTCGAGAAGGGGACGGCGCGATACGCATACTGAAGCTCGAATGCCAGCGAATCCGCGAAGTGGCCCACCGCGACGTTGCCGAGGCTCACGCGGGGCAGCTCGGCCTGTTCGGCGATCGCATCCGCCAGCGATTCGGCGGATATCGCGCAGCCTTCGACCAGCAGTTCCCCGAGCCGCCTGCCGCAGGTCAGCTGCTTCTCCAGGCTCGCCTGCAACTGCTCCAGTGTCACCACGCCCCAGCCGACCAGGATCTCGCCGACTTTCAGGCGCGCTTTCCCGAGCGCTTCGTTCGACAGGTAGGTATGACTGGTCTTGTCCCATGCGATGGGCTTGCCGGTCACCAGGTGGCGGATATAGATGCGCCACGCGCGGCACACCGCGTAGAAGTTGATCAGGTTGTTGACGAACATCCGCGGAATCGACAGCAGCCCCTGGGTCGGGCCGTTCAGCTTGCTGACGAAATGGAAGCGCTGCCCGGCGCGCGCAAACAGCATCGCGGTGTTGATCCACAGCAGCGGCGTGACCCAGTCGGCCGCCATGATGAGCGAGGCGCCATGCGGAATGACATGGCTGGATCGCTGAAGCGCACCGAGCAGCAGGAAGTTGACCAGCACGCCATAGGCAACGACCGAGAACAGCGAGGTCACGATGCCCTTGCGATCGTGGAAGAACATGTAGCGGGTGAGCAGGTTGCCTTTCCAGCCGAGCTGCTCCCAGCCCTGAAAGGCAATGCCGAGGATCCAGCGCGTGCGCTGACGGTACGCGGTACGAAATGTTTTCGGAAAATACTCGCGCGTGGCCAGCAGGTTTCGGCTGACGACGCCACCCTGTGCCTGCTTGTCGGTGGCATCGCGCGCGATCCCCGTCAGGGGAATGCACGCGAAGGTTTCCTTCATCCCCAGGTCTCTCAACCGGAAGCTGAAGTCATAGTCCTCGGTCAGCGAGCTGGTGTTGAACGGAGAGCCGTTGCGTTCCTTCATCGCCGCTTCGATCGAGCGCCTGCTGTAGCACGACGCCACGCCCGCGCCCGGGACGACGCCGGTCAGCCGGGCGCGCACCGGCACATCCTTCTGGTGCGTTTCGCTGAAGTCGTCCAGGTAGCAGCCGGCGACGAACTCGTTCCATTTCCGCGGCAACGACAGCACGGGAAGCTGGACCAGGTCGCTGTCCGCCACCGCATGGTTGAGGTACTTGAGTTCGACCGGATGAATGACGTCCTCGCAGTCGTGCATGACGACGCCCGCGAACTGAATGTGATGGACCGATTCGTATCGCAGGATGGCTTCGATGATCCAGTTCAGGCAGTCCGCCTTGCAGGTCGGCCCGTCGTTCATGACGGTCGCGCGCGTGACCCTGCCCGGATATCGGCGGACCATCCGTTCGACCTCGGCCGTGGTTTCGGCATCGTTGTGATAGGTGCCGACGAAGATCACGTAGCGCTCGTACTCGAGCGTCGCCAACGTGTTCTCGATCATCTTGGCGATCACGTCGTATTCTTTCCACGCCGGCACCATCAGCGCCAGATGCCGCTCTTCCAGCGCGCGCAGCATGCTGATATCAACCGTTTGCGATTTTTCTCGGCGCAGGATGCGACGGATTTCAAAGGACCAGTAACAGGCATCCAGCGTGAGGTCATCCAGGGTGCTTACCAGGATGACGATTGCGGTCACAATGGCGACAAGGTTGAGTGCGTATAAATACGTACTCCAAATCATGTTATCCATCATTCTTTCCGCGTTTTATCTTTTATCTGGTTATTCCCCCTCGTATCGACGCAAGACGCAACCTTTCCCGTCCTCGTCGCCCCCGTCACGTCCACTCCGTGGCTTGCGCCACGCGAATGCCCGCCGCTCGAAAAAGCGCTGCGCAGGGCGCGAACTTCCTCGATGTGGCCACGTTGCATCGCGCGCGATGCAACGTGTTCAGTGGATGACTTTTTGACCGCCCGTTTCCTGCTTGCCTGCCTCCGTCCCTGCATGCTTCAACGCTTGCAACCGCTCTCCACCCGACGCACGCGCAGTGCCCCCGCGCACCGACTCCGCAGCACACAACTCATCTAGCAAGTCGTGCGCCATCGCTGCGCGACCCTTGAGCTTGCGGGCGTCGAACGGCGCGGCACAGGATCGGCCGACCGAATCCGAGCCAAATGTTTCAGTGCTGAAACACGCACTCGATTGACCGGATGACACATCGTTTTCAGACCCTCTGACGGACCGTGGCGGCGGCTCGCGTGAAATCGTCACGCGATTCCAGCGGTGACCGGCGGGACGGATTGGCGTTGAACCGGAAACACGGCACCTCGGTCGTCATTTCGCATGCGTGCCACTCGCGACGATTGCAGCGTTGCATCCTTGCGACGCGCAGCGATTAACTGGTTTTCCCTGAATCGTACGAACATGTTTTGCGCGTTTGTCTGATTTAATTCGCGACACCGCCGCGTTGCACGCCTGAAACGTTTTATCGACACATTTTTGAGCTGTGTCGAGGCGTCAATTTTGTCCCCTTGGCGCTATGCCCATTTGCGACGGATGGTACGGTTCTAGCTTGAAAGTCAAACCATCTCCTCCCGGATTTATTTGTCTGGTTTCAATTGCGCAGCAGAATTTCACGACATGGCGCCCCGATTCCGGATGGTGATTCGACGTGCTCGTTTCGCTAACGAGATGAACTTATTTTGCATATCAAAGGATGAAAATCATGCCTTCGCATCGCAATCAATCTTTTCGAAACGGGTTGAGCGCCGCCGGGTCAATCGCAGCATTGATCACGACGCTCGTCTTCGCCGTCGGCGTTCAGGATGTGGGTGCGCAGCAGACGAGTAATTCTTCTGCCCTGAAGATCAAGCCGCCCCCGCTGCCCAACGGCTCGGCCCAGGTCAACGTGAAAGCAGGCATGTCCGACGAGGATTGGGAAAAGGCGTACAAGGAAACGGGACGCCCGAAGTTCAATCGAAAGTTGGTCAAGAAAGCCAATGGCAACGTGGAACGCGACTAGGGAGAAACGGCCATGAAAAAGATCTTGCTCGTCATCGCCCTGCTTGCGGGACTCGCGCAAATGACATTGCCGGGCACCGCGCATGCGCAGGCCACTACCGCCCATACGCTCATCCTGTACGACAATCCGGCCAACGATCCGTTTTCGAAGCTGGGACTGATGTACAGCATCATGCTGAGGAATCTTCTGGGTCACTTCAATACGACGATCGACATGGTGCCGATCCAGAACTACACGGCCGGCATGGTCGGGAGCCACGACGCGACGTTCTATATCGGCGACTACTACAACAACCCGATTCCGACGGCGTTCATGAGCGACGTGATGACCACCACGAAGACGGTGGTCTGGTTCAAGTACAACCTGTGGCAGCTCGCATGGAACACGGCCTACACATTCAACCAGACCTTCGGGTTCAGCTTCCTGGGCCTCGCCGGGATGAACGCAACGCCTTCGGCGAGCAATCCGAATCCAGGCTTTTACGACACCGTCACGTACAAGAACCTGTCGATGGTCAAGTACTACGCGTATAACGCGTCGACCGGCGTCATCAGCGCGGATCCGGATGTCGGCCTGACCCAGATCAATACCACCAAGGCGCAAGCGCTCGTCACCATCAAGAACAGCAAGAGCGGGGCAACCACGCCGTACATCGTGCGCTCGGGCAATTTCTGGTACTTCGCCGACATGCCGTTTTCCTATATCGGACCGACGGATCGCTATCTGGTGATTTGCGACATCCTGCACGACATCCTGCAGACCAATGCACCGGTGAATCATCGTGCGCTCGTCCGCCTGGAGGATCTCGACGCGTACACGACCACGAGTTCGATGCAGTTGCTGACGAACTACATGTACTCGAAGAAGATCCCGTTCACGATGGCCACCATCCCCTTGTATACGGACCCGAACGGCTATTACAACGGCGGCGTGCCGGAAACGATCCACCTGGCGCAGGCAACGGGCCTCAAGAGTGCGCTGAACTACGCGCTCGCGCGTGGCGGCTCGATCGTGATGCATGGCTACACGCACCAGTACGATTCGACGCCGAACCTGTTGAATGCAGTCAGCGGCAACGACTACGAGTTCTGGTACGCCGTGCAGAACCGGCCGGTCGATGAGGACTCCATCCCGTGGGCGGAAGGCAGAATGGCCGATGGCCTGCTCGAGTTCACGACCAACGGCTACAAGATCGTCGGCTTTGCCGCGCCGCAGTACCAGATGTCGCCGGCCGCATCGACAGCCACGGCCCTCACGTTCCCGACCACGTTCCAGCGGGCCGTGTATTACACCGCGACCAATCCGCAAATCGGCACGGGCGCCGCCAACCAGGACTTTTCCGCCGGGCAGTTTTTCCCGTACATCATCAACTCCGATTACTACGGGCAGCGGATCGTTCCGGAGAACCTGGGCAGCGTGCAATACAACATCTGCAATATCGACCCGTTCTCGTGCATCACGTACACGTGGCAGCAAATCGTGACCAATGCGCAGTATGGCCTGGCGGTGCGGGACGGTTTCGCGTCCTTCTTCTTCCATCCGTACTGGCTTGAACCGGATCTCGGATTGCCGGCGTACCAGGACTTCCAGAGCATGATTACCGGCATTACGAATCTCGGCTACAAGTGGGTGGACGGCACGACGGCCAAGTGACGCCGACGTAGCGACAACCTCGTGCGACCCGCATTGGCAACGCGGGTCGCACGTTTGCGTTTGATCGGCTACGATGACGCGCAGGCATGCTTCCGGGGAACCAGCGATGACCACGTATGCGATCCCGGCTTTGCGCAGGATTCGACAGCGTATGGGCCGGTTCCGGCTTGCAGCGCGACCGGGCTCGCCCGCCGTCGCGCCGCGTTCGCCGCGTTCGCCTCGCGCGGCGACGCTCGCGGCGATCGGCGCATCGCTCGTCGTGGCCGCCTGCAGCTGGACCGCGCACGACGTACACGCGGACGGCATCGTCTGGCAGCTGGACAACGCGACGACCAATCCGGTCGGCAGCTGGCAGATACTCGGCATCCACGATCTGCTGATTCAGTGGACCGTCGTCGACGATACCGCGTTCATCGCCAACACCCGCATCCAGCCTGCCGCGCACCTTCCCGACTGGGAACGTATCGGCCGTGAGCCATGGGCCCGCAACGTGATCCTGGGGCTCGCCGGCTACCAGGACGAGAAGCGGGCGCGCACCCATCTGTCGACGCTCGCCGACCAGTCGCTGGAAGTGGTGCACGCAACGGTCCCGCTACATGTCACCGGCTACTACTTTCCGGTCGAGATCGATCCGACCTGGCAGGACGCGCCCAAGCTCGCCGCAATCTTGCAACGGCTGCCGCGCCCGCTCTGGGTGAGCGTGTACGACCAGACCAATATCGGCGGAAAGGCGCTCGCGGAGTGGCTCGCCGCGTGGCTGCCCGCGGACGTCGGCGTGTTCTTCCAGGACGGCTGCGGCGTCTATGCCCGCGAGCCGTATGTCGCGCGCAGCTACCTCGACGAGCTGGTTGCACGGTTGGGCAAGCAGCGCGTGCGGGTCATCGCCGAGGCGTTCCGGCCCGCCGAGCGGGGCGGGTTCCGTTCCGCCAGCGCCGACGAGTTGAGCAAGCAACTGGTGGCGTATCGCGGCTATCCGGTCTATCTGTTCGACGGTCCGCACTATGTGTCGGACGACCTCACGCACGCGCTTTCGACGTGGAAGCCCAAGCCGCCGCCGGCCACGCCTTCCGGGACGCCGCACTGATTCGGTTCGATCCCGGCAAGCGGGGCAGGGTAAGCGCATAAGCGCATGGCGAAACAATCGTCGGGATTGGCTTTTCGCCAGCAACACCCGCACGCAACCCGGTGTCGTCGCGCTGACGGACGGGGCGTTTCGCTGCTGCCACCTGAGCCCCATGTGATGACCAAACCGCAAGACCTAGTGCATAGATATCGTTTGCCGCGGCCTTAATGACTATCGACAATCGTGGCTCGATTTCACCGCCGTGGCGCCAGAAGCGCCGCGGTGGCCGGTATCCGGCGGCTATCCCGGCCGTCCGCGCCATCCAGCTCACGACGACATGTACGCGTTCACTCCCTCATTCCAGAATCCCGCCGGCTCGCCGATCCGCGAACTGTTCAAGTACCTGTCCGAACCGGGCATGATTTCCTTCGCCGGCGGCTATCCGGCCAGCGACCTGTTCGACGTCGACGGCCTGAACGCAGCCGCCGAGCGTGCGTACGCGCAGCCGGTGCGCTGCCTGCAATACGGCCCGACCGACGGCCTCGCCGAACTGAAGCAGCAACTGATCGCGCTGATGGGGCGCCGCGGCGTGGCGTGCACGCCGGCCGAACTGCTCGTCACGACCGGTTCGCAGCAGGGCCTCGACCTGCTGCTGCGCGTGATGGTGTCGCCCGGCGACGTCGTGCTGACCGAGCAGCCGGCTTACCCGGCGACGCTGCAGGCGATGCGTCTGCAGCAGGCGCGCATCGTGACGATTCCGGTCGACGGCGCGGGCCTCGACGTCGAGCGTCTCGGCGAACAGCTCGCGTCCGGCGCGATTGCGCAGCCGAAGCTGCTCTACACGGTGCCGACCTTCGCGAATCCGACGGGCGCGACGCTCACGCGCGAGCGCCGGCTGAAGCTGCTGCGTCTCGCGGTGCAATACCGTTTCCTGATCATCGAGGACGATCCGTATGGCGACCTGCGTTTCGCGGGCGAAGCCGTGCCGTCGATGCTCGCACTCGCCGATGAAGTGGACGGTGCGCGCGACTGGATCGTGCATTTCGCGAGCCTGTCGAAGATCGTCGCGCCTGGGCTGCGCGTGGGCTGGACGATCGCGCCGGCCGAGATCGCGCGGCGCTGCGTGATCGCGAAGCAGACGGTCGATCTGTGCAGCACGCCGTGGACCCAGGCGGTCGCCGCCGAATATCTGGCCGACGGTGCGCTCGAACGCCATCTGCCGCGCATCACGGCTGCCTACCAGCGCAAATGCGATGCGATGTGCGACGCGTTGCGCGACGGCCTTGGCGATGCGATCGAATTCCATCGTCCCGAAGGCGGGATGTTCGTGTGGGCGCGGATCGGCGCGGTGTCGTCGGACGTGCTGCTGCAACAGGCGATCGCGAACAAGATCGTGTTCGTGCCGGGTAAGGCGTTCTTCGCGGACAACGTCGACGCAGCGTCGCTGCGCCTGTCGTTTGCCGCGCCGGACGTCGACGCGATCCGGGAAGGCGTGGCGCGCCTCGTGCGCGCGTATGGTGCGGCGCTGGCCGCGTGAGGAGACAACAATATGAACATCACCGTCAACGACACCGTATCGACGAGCGTCGCGCCGGGCGCGGGCGATAGCCGGCCGGTTGCGCACCGGTCGTCGCAGATCAGCGCGGGGCCGCAGTATGTGGCCGACGTGCTCGGCCGCTTCGGCGCGGAGCCGGCGGCCGACCTCGGCGACGCGGCGCCGGTCGTGCTCGGCTACAACTGAGCCGCACGGCGACGGCGAGCGCGCCACGCGCGTGCCGTCGCCGCTGCAAACGGTTAAGCTTGCGCGATCGCAACCTGCACGATCGCCGCACCGTCATGTCCGACTCCACTTCCGAATCGCTCTCGCAAACCTACGAGCGCCTGTGGTCCTGTCTCGAATCCGGCGTGAGCGTGCAGCGCTCGCCGTTCACGATGCTGCAGGCCGCGACGCTCGGCGTCGACGGCGCGCCGAAGGTGCGTACGGTCGTGTTGCGTCAGGTGAGCCGCGCCGATCGTGTGCTGTCGTTTCATACCGATGCGCGTTCGGAGAAGGTCGCCGAGCTGCGCCGCGATCCGCGCATCGCGCTCGTCGCCAACGATCTCGATGCGCTCGTGCAGATTCGTGTGGAAGGTGTGGCATCGATCTGCGACGACGAAGCGCAACGCCGCGCGATCTGGCAATCGAGCCGTCCGCATACGCTGCTGCTGTATCGCGCACCGTTGCCGCCGGGCACACCGGTCGAGTCGCCGGAAGCCGCGCATGTCGACAGCGCCGCATCAACCGATGACGGCTACGGCAACTTCTGCCTGCTGCACGTGACCGTGACGCGCATCGACTGGCTCGAACTCGCACGTGCCGGCCATCGCCGCGCGGTGTTCGACTTGCATGAAGGCGGCTACGAAGGCCGCTGGATCGCGCCCTGAGTGTGCTCGGGGGCCGTCCGTCGGGGCGTCATCTTTCACGAGCCGCGCTCGACGAGATTGGCCAACGCCGCGACGAGGTACAGCTCCGCGTCATCGATCGACGAAGCCATCGCCGGCGCCGTGACTTCTCCCCAGAACGGCACGCGCCACTGAGGATCAGGGCGATGCCCCAGGACGACGGCCCGATAAAGACCATCAGGCCGTCGGGCAATCAGCGCGACCAGATGGCGATCGGCGAGATGCGTTTCGGCAACGGGCATCTCGCCGGGCATTAGCACGCCAGCCCAGATGCCGCCGTACTTTTCTTCCCATCCCATCGGATCCTCTCCTCACGCCATGGCGCCCGGCGCCTAGGCGTTGCTTCCCGCGCCGCGACTGCCGGTTGAACTGGACGGCCGCCCGTCCGACACCACCTGCGCGGCCATCCACTCGCGCATCACGACGATCGCGTCGTCGTCGCGTCGCTCGGCCGGATACACGAGATAGAACCCCACCGACAGCGGAAACGCGAAATCGAACGGCTTGCACAGCCTGCCCGCGGCGATGTCGCGCTCGACCAGCGGATCGGTGGCGAGCGCGATGCCCTGGCCGGCGACGGCCGCATCGATCGCGAGCGACGTCTGGTTGAAGCGCAGCCCTTTGTGCGGATCGAGGTCGACGGGCTCGGGCATCGCGGCGAGGAACTCGGGCCACAGGTCGTGCGCGTCGTGCAGCAGCACATGGCCCGCAAGCGCGCGCGGCGAGGCGGGCGCGGCCAGCAACGCGGGGCTGCACACCGCACACACGTCGAGCGGGAACAGCGCATGCGTGGCGAGATGCTTGCCGAACGGCGGCTTGCCGTAGCGGATCGCGAGATCGACGCCGTCATGGCGGAACGTTGCGATCTGCGGGTCGGCGATCACGCGCACGTCGTAGTCGGGATGCGCATCGGTGAACTGCGCGAGCCGCGGGATCAGCCATTTCGACGCGAACGACGGCGTCGTGCTGATCGTCAGCGCGGCGCGCCGCTTCACGAGCTTGTCGGTCGCGTCGGCGATCGCGTGCAGCGCGCGCTGCACGTCGGAGAAGTAGGCGGCGCCGTCGTGCGTCAGCGCGAGGCCGCGCGGCAGGCGTTCGAACAGCTTCAGGCCGAGCACGTCCTCGAGATGGCGCACCTGCTGCGCGACCGCGCCCTGCGTGACGCCGATCTCGTCGGCGGCGGCGCGGAAATTGAGGTGCCGCGCGGACACTTCGAACGCGCGAAGCGCATTCAGCGGCGGCAGGCGGGAGGGGCGAGGCGGCATCGTCAGGCTGTAGAAAAACTATCGGCTGGAGGCAGAAATACTGGTTCGACAGTCGTGATTGATGCGCCTACATTACCACCATGGCGCGCCGAACGGCGGCTGCGCGGCGGCAGGATTCGAATGAGGAGCATATCGTGACTGTAGAAAAAGTAGCGTTGATCACGGCGGCAGGCAAGGGCATGGGCGCGGCGATCGCGCGCGAACTGGCGGCGACGGGCTATCGCGTCGCGCTGATGTCGCCGTCGGGCAGCGCGGTGGCGCTCGGCGAGGAGCTGGGCGGGTTCGGCATCCAGGGCTCGGTGACGGAAGAGGCCGACATCGACCGGCTCGTGCAGGAAACGGTGGCGCGCTACGGTCGCATCGATGCGGTCGTGAACAACACCGGGCACCCGCCGAAGGGCGAGCTGCTGGCGATCACCGACGACAACTGGCACGCAGGGCTCGACCTGATCCTGCTGAACGTGGTGCGCGTGATGCGCCGCGTGACGCCGATCTTCCAGAAGCAGGGCGGCGGCGCGGTGGTCAACATCTCGAGCTTCGCGGCGGACGCGCCCGAGCAGCCGATGCCCGTTTCGTCGGCGCTGCGCGCGGCACTGAGCGCGTGGACGCGTCTTTACGCGGAGCGCTATGCGGCCGAGAACATCCGGATGAACGCGGTGCTGCCGGGCTTCATCGACAGCTGGCCGGAAACGCCGGAAATCGTCGCCCGCATTCCGGCGGGCCGCTTCGGCAAGACCGGCGAGATCGCGAAGACGGTCGCGTTCCTGCTGTCGGACGGCGCGGGCTACATCACCGGGCAGAACATTCGCGTCGACGGCGCGATCGTCAAGGCGCTCTGAGCGTCGCACCGGCGAGCGGCCGTAGAAGCCCGGCCGCTCGCCTCGCAGCAGCTACAAACGCGTACAAATCAGACAAATCCGGGATACATCAGACCTTTCAAATGGGCGACGCCGCGTGACGAGGGCGCGCCGGATTGAAAGCCTGGGCGCGTTTCCCGCGCGCGGCATGTTCACTTTCCACTTCAAGAAAGGAGATGCCGAACGATGTCTTCCACACCGTTTTCCCCGATGCGTCGCCACCTGCTGGCCACCTCCGTGGCCGCCGGGGTCTCGGCGATGCTGCCCACCGCGCTGCATGCGGCGACCGGCGCCAGCGGCATACGCCCATTCACCGCGCACATTCCCGATGAAGCCGTGGCCGACCTGCGCCGCCGCATTGCCGCGACGCGCTGGCCGGGCCGCGAGACCGTCGCCGACGAATCGCAAGGCGTGCGGCTCGCGCGCATGCAGGCGCTGCTGCGTTACTGGGGCACCGACTACGACTGGCGCAAGGGCGAAGCGCGCCTGAACGGTTTCCCGATGTTCATCACGGAAATCGACGGGCTCGACATTCATTTCATCCACGTGCGTTCGCGGCACGAGAACGCGATGCCGATGATCATGACGCACGGCTGGCCGGGCTCGATCTTCGAGTTGCTGAAGGCGATCGGCCCGCTGACCGATCCGACCGCGCATGGCGCGAGCGCGGACGATGCGTTTCACGTCGTCGTGCCGTCGTTGCCGGGCTTCGGCTTCTCGGGCCGGCCGACGCAGACCGGCTGGGGTTCCGACCACATCGCGCGTGCGTGGGGCGAGCTGATGGCGCGGCTCGGCTATACGCGCTTCGTGTCGCAGGGCGGCGACTGCGGCTCGGTGATCTCGCACCGGATGGCGATGCAGCGCGTGCAGGGCCTGGCCGGGATTCACGTGAACATGCCGGCGACGGTGCCGCCGGATATCGCGACGCTGCTCGCGACCGATGCGCCCGCGCCGGCTTCGCTGTCGCCGAAGGAGAAGGCCGCGTACGAGAAGCTCGCGACCTTTTATCGCGACAACTGCGGCTACTCGGCGATGATGGTCACGCGCCCGCAGACGGTCGGCTATGCGCTGGCCGATTCGCCTTCGGGTCAGGCTGCGTGGATGGTCGACAAGATTTCGCAGTGGACGTATAGCGGCGGCGTGCCCGAACGCTCGATTCCGCGCGACGAGATTCTCGACGACATCTCGCTGTACTGGCTGACGAACACCGCGACGTCCGCCGCGCAGATCTACTGGGAGGATCACTCGAACAACTTCAACGCGGTGGATATCTCGCTGCCGGCCGCGATCACGGTGTTTCCCGGCGAGATCTACCAGGCGCCGCGCAGTTGGGCCGAGCGCAGTTATCACAACCTGATCTACTTCAACGAAGTCGACAAGGGCGGGCATTTCGCGGCATGGGAGGAGCCGGAACTGTTCGCCCGTGAAGTGCGTGCCGGGTTCCGGTCGTTGCGGCGCGGGTAAGCGAGGGAATGTGGCGAACGCGGGCCGGGGGCAGGTGGCTCGCGTTCGTCGCTGTCGGTGGTGCGCGTGGTGTCGAGCGCGTGGACGTGTCTTGACTCGGAGCGCCGGGCTACCGTGCTTCGTCGACCGCTGGCCGGAAACGCCGGCAACCGTCGTGCGCGTTCCTCCCAGCCGCATCGACGAGATCGCGAAGCCGGTCACATAGCGTCAATCCACTGCGTGCCCACGCTCTTCCGCCAGCAATCGCCGGTAAGGCGGCAGCGCCGCGAACAGCAGCCACGCGGCCAATGCCGCCGCAATCGTGCAGACGATGCCGATTGATTGGCCGGTCATCTTCGGATTGCCGAATACGCGGTCCGTGATGAGCGCGATCAACGTGGGTCCGAGTCCGAAGCCGATCAACTGGGCAAAGAACGAGTAGAGCGCCCCGACGATGCCGCGCATCCGGCTGGGTGCGACGTTCTGCAGTGTCGCGGCCATGCAGCCGGTCGGCAGGCTGAAGAAGAACACGGTGCCGGCTGCTGCGGCCAGCGCACCCTGCGTGCCGGGGGCGAACGGAATGCTGGCGCAGCAGATCATCATGGGAATCATCGAGATCGCGGCGGTGCGAAGCGGCGCGTCCTCGTAGCCTCGATTTTCGAGCCGGCGGGAAATCCATGGCCCGATCAGCACGCCCGCAATGCCGAAGCCGACGACCAGCAAGCCGAAGCGGAATCCGACCTGTGCCGCAGGCATCCCGTGCACGCGAATCAGGTAAGCGGGCATCCACGCCGGCATGCCGAGCACGACGATCGCCAGCATGCCGACGCCCAGCAGGATGCGCGCATAGAACCTGCGTCGCTCCCAAAGAAATGCGAACGATTCGCGGGTCGAGTACTGACGCTCGTCCGTGCTGCCGCCGGCAACCTTGCCGCGCACCGGCTCCCGCACCGTCAGCCACACCAGCAACGCGAACAGGATGCCCGGCAACCCGATCAGCACGAAGGCAAGCTGCCAGGTCTCGAATCCGGCGAGCACCGGAATATGCTGGTGGACGTCGCGCGCGAACGAGATGACGAGGCCGCCGGCCACGAGCGAGAGCCCCCCGCCGAGCAACGGGCCGAGGACGAAGACACTCATTGCGCGTGGCATCTGCTTTGCCGAAAAGCAGTCGGCGATCATCGACAGTGCAACCGGGAACACGCAGGCTTCGCTGGCGCCGACGCCGAAGCGCGCGAGGAACAAGCCTTCGAACGTCGTGGCCTTGCCGCACAAGGCCGTGAACATGCACCACAGACAGATGCCGATCAGCAGGATGTTGCGACGGTTGGTGATGTCGACGAGACGGCCGAACAGCGGCGACGCGATCAAGTATGCGGAAATGAACGCGATGCCCTGAACGAGACTGAGCTGGGTGTCGGAGATCGCCAGCGAATGGCGGATCGGGTCGACGAGCAGGTTGAGGAGCTGGCGATCGATGTATGCCAGCGAATACGCGAGCATCAGAACGATCAGGATGTACCACGAGCGCAGGCTGTCATGCCCGGCAAGCACGGCGGTTCGTCCCGCTGGCGAGTCGCTCGGGCCGCCGGCAGGCGGGATTTCATTCACGGCATGCTTCATATCTCCTCCGTTGTCATCATTCAGTTGTTTTAAATATTGTTTGGCGAACCCGGAAGACGCGGCACGAGAGACTGTGAGTTCATGCCGTCGTTCGACGCAGCGTCAAACCGGTAAAGCGCGGCTTCGTCGAGCCGGTGGTCATGCCATCGAGTGGCCGGACGATGCACCGCACCGTCGTCATGCGGATGGTTTGCATCGCCGACGGACACGCGCGATGTGCAGTTGCCGGTGCCGCCGCCCACTGCGGGCGCGACGGTCCGGGTCGTCACGCACGCGGGGTCGTCAGATGAACACTGCCTGTGCGCGATACGCGTCGATGCGTGCTTCGGGCAGCCAGTCCCGCAGTGCGACGACTGCGTTCCCGGTACTCAACGCCGCGGGCGCCTCGGGCCGTGCGGCCGGCGTGCGCGAAAAGCGCGGGCCTGGCGCCGGGTGCGTCACGCCGTCCAGATCGACGAACATGCCGCGTGCCTGAGCGTGCCGGTGGTTCGGTGCTTCGTCGAAGTCGAGTACCGGTGCGACACACACGTCGAGGTGGCCGAGCCGTTGCGCCCATTCGTCGCGCGTGCGTTCCCTGAATTTTTCAGCCAGCACCTGCTTGGCCTGCGGCCACTGCGCACGATCCATCTGCGCCTGCAGCAGCGGGTGGTCCTGCAGGTCGAGGTGTTCGAGCAGCAGCCGGTAGAACTTGCTTTCGATGGGGCCGACGCTCACATACTTGCCGTCGGCGCAGGCGTAGACCTCGTAGCAGTGCGCGCCGGTGTCGACCAGGTTGGTGCCGCGTGCGTTGTCGAGCATGCCGGCCGCATGCAGGCCCATCATCACCGTCATGATCGACGCGACACCGTCCACCATCGCGGCATCGACCACCTGGCCTTTGCCCGAGCCGCGTGCTTCGAGGATGCCCGCGAGCAGCCCGAACGCCAGGTACAGCGAACCGCCCGCGTAGTCGCCGAGCACGTTGAGCGGCGGCGTCGGCGCCTGCCCGGCGCGGCCCATCGCATGCAGCGCGCCGGTGATCGAGATGTAGTTCAGGTCGTGCCCGGCCACCTGCGACAGCGGGCCGTCCTGTCCCCAGCCGGTCACGCGGCCGTAGACGAGGCGCGGGTTGCGCGCGAGGCACGGTTCGGGCCCGAGGCCCAGGCGTTCCATCACGCCGGGGCGAAACCCTTCGATCAGCGCGTCGGCGTTGGCGATCAGGTCGAGCACCAGGTCGACGGCGGCCGGATCTTTCAGGTCGACGCGAATCGACTTGCGGTTGCGCAGCGCGAGATCGAACTGCACCGGGCGTGGCGCACCGAGGCCGGACGGCGCCTTGCGATCGACGCGGATGACGGTGGCACCCAGATCGGCCAGGAACATCGCGGCCAGCGGCCCGGGGCCGATGCCGGCGATTTCCACCACCTTGATGCCCGCGAGCGGACCGGAGCGGGTTCGCGTGTCGGTCATCTCAGATCACTCCGTCATTGCGCAACTGCGACAGCTCGGCTTCGGAGCGTTTCAGCAGACCGCGGTAGATCTCGTCGTTGGCGGCGCCGAGTGCCTGCGCGGGCTGGTCGAACTGCACGGGCGTTCCCGACAGCTTGATCGGCAGCCCCATGCCCATCGCGTCGACATGGGCGAGGCCGGGGTGCTCCAGCTTGACGACAGCGCCACGCTCCCGCAGCGCCGGGTCATGCAGCACCTCCTGGGGCGAGCGCACTTTCGCGGCGGGAACGCCGCGTTTTTCCTGCAGTTCGCGGATGACTTCCGCGCTCGTGTGCTGCTGCGTCCATGCTTCGATGAGCGTGTTCAGCCCTGCCGCGTGCGTCATGCGCGGGCCGCGCGTGGCATAGCGCGGGTCGTTCAGCAGCTCGGGTTGTCCCATGGCTTCCGTGAGGCTCTGGAACCAGTCGGGCTGGAACGCGACGAGTGCGACGTGACCGTCTTTCGTGCGGTAGACGCCGAACGGCACCAGGCGGTCCTGGAAATTGCCCGAGCGCTTGGGGTAGCCATGTGCGTGGAAGATATCGAAATGCTCCTCGGCCACGAGCGATGCGAGGCAATCGAGCATGGACACCTGCACCTGTTGTCCCTCGCCCGTCTTGCCCCGATGAATCAGTGCGGCGAGGATGCCGTTCACCGCGAACAACGGCGCGATCATGTCGGCCATCGGAATCCCGATGCGCGTGGGCGGGCCGTCGGCGAACCCGGTCACGTCCATGATGCCGGACAGCGCCTGGACGATGATGTCCATGCCCTTGAGCTTCGGGTAGGGGCTTGGCTCGCCAAACGCCTTGACCGATGCATAGACGATCTTCGGATTGACCTGGCGCACGCTTTCGTAGTCCACGCCGAGTCGTGTCGTGACGCCTTCGCTCGCGTTCTCGATGACGACGTCGGATTCCCTGACCAGTTCCATGAACAGCGCTCGGCCCTGTTCGGATTTCAGGTCGAGCGTGATGCTTTTCTTGTTTCGCGCGCGGTTGAGGGTGGTCAACGACACTTCGTCGTCGCCCTTCACGCCGAAGTGGACGCCTTCGTTGCCGACGTACGGGGGATTGTTGCGCGCGATATCGCCGCCGCCGGGGGACTCGACACGAATGACTTCGGCGCCCAGGCCGCCAAGCAGCAGGGAGCCATAGGGGCCCGCGAGCGCGACGGTCAGGTCGAGTACGCGGATGCCTTCCAATGGTTTGGTAACTGACATACGTTGTCTCCGGAAAACCCGTGTGCGACCGCGGCCCGTCCTTGCTTCGACGGGCTCGCGTCCTCGACCGGTTTTTCTATTGGAACGTGGGCACCCGTCGATCGTCGGACCGACGGGTGCCCACGGCTCGTCAGTACGACTTGGGCAATCCGAGCTTGCGCTCGGCGATGTTCGACAGAATGAGTTGCGGGGTGACAGGGGCGATATAGCCGATCCACGCCTCCCGCATGAACCGCTCGACGTGATATTCCTTCGCGTAGCCGAAGCCGCCATGCGTGAGGATCGCGGTCTGGCATGCCTGCATGCAGGCCTCGGACGCCAGCAGCTTCGCGGCGTTCGCTTCCGAGCCGCAGGACAGCCCCTTGTCGTAGAGTTCGGCGGCGGCCAGCATCATGTGGTTGGCTGCCTCCAGCTCGGCCCAGTTGCGGGCCAGCGGATGCTGGACGCCCTGGTTCTGACCGATCTGACGACCGAACACGACACGATCCTTCGCGTATTGCGTCGCGAGCTTGAGTACGGCGCGGCCCATGCCGACCTGCTCGGCGGCAACGAAGACGCGCTCGGCGTTCATCCCGTGGAAGATGTAGCTCAGGCCCTTGCCTTCTTCGCCGATCAGCTCGTCCTTCGATACCGGCAGGTCGTCGATGAAGAGCTCGTTCGTATCGACGGCCGCGCGGCCGAGCTTGTCGATCTCGCGGATATCGACGTACTTGCGGTCGAGCTTCGTGTAGAACAGGCTCAACCCTTCGCTGTGCTTCTTGACCTGCTCGATCGGCGTGGTGCGCGCGAGGATCAGCATGTGGTCGGCCACTTGCGCGGTCGAGATGAAGACCTTCTTGCCCGAGATCAGGTAATTGCCGTCGGGCTGCTTCTTCGCGACGACCTTCAGCTTCGTGGTGTCGAGCCCGGTGTCCGGCTCGGTCACCGCGAAGCACGCCTTGTGCTCGCCGCGCGTGAACGGCGGCAGCCACGCCTTCTTCTGCGCGTCTGAGCCGAAATGCACGACCGGTTGCAGGCCGAAGATGTTCATGTGGATGGTGGACGCCGCGGCCTGGCCGCCGCATTCGGCTGCGGTGCGCAGAAAGAGGGCGGCTTCGGTCACGCCCAGGTTGGCGCCGCCAAACTCTTCCGGCATGCAGATGCCGAGCCAGCCGCCGCTCGCGACCGCGTCGAAGAACTCGTGCGGAAATTCGTGGTGCTTGTCCTTGTTGCGCCAGTATTCGAGCGGAAACTTCGCGCAGATTTTTTGCGCGGCGTCGACGATCGCCTGTTGGTCGTCGCTGAGTTGATAGTTCATGGTCTTCTCCGGTAGGGTCGAATTCAGGCGTGGTTGGCGGGATGCAGCAGCATCAGGCCGGTGCGCAATGCGGTGCACACGATCTCGTCGCGCTGGTTCTTCGCCACGTGCTTGAACTTGACGATGCCGGAGTCGTTGCGGCTCTTCGACAGCCGCGTTTCCAGGATTTCGGTCTCGACGCGAATCGTGTCGCCATGGAACGTCGGCTTCGGAAACGCGATTTCGCCGAAGCCGAGATTGCCGAGCGTCGTGCCGAGCGTGGTTTCGTACACGGTGATGCCGGCCACCAGCGCGAGCAGGAACATGCTGTTCACGAGGCGTTGGCCGTAGAGCGAGTCCTTGCTGTATTCGGCATCGATGTGCAGTGGCGCGCAGTTGTAGGTCATCGCGGAGAACAGCACGTTGTCCGTTTCGGTCACGGTGCGGCGGATCGCATGCTCGATCACCATGCCGGGCTTGAATTCTTCGAAGTAAAGGCCTGCCATTTTTTCTGTCTCCTTGGGTATCCGGGAAGCGATCAGCGATTGAACGACTCGGCGAGAGCGATGATTTCGCGCGCCGTCTTCGCGTGGGCGATGTCGATGTGCTCGCCGTCGTAGATGCACGATGCGCGCCCTTCGGCCTGGGCCTTGTCCAGCGCGTCGATCATGCCTTGATAGAACGCCACGTCCTCTTCGGTCGGGCTGTAGGTGCGGTTGACGATCTCGACGTTCGACGGGTGCAGCACCAGTTCGCCGCTCATGCCGAGCTGGCGGTCGTTCGCGGACGACACCCTGAGCCCGTCGAGGTCGCGCACCTGCTGCCACACGCCGCCGATCGGCAGCTTGCCGGCGGCGCGCGCGGCCATCACGACGCGCGATTTCAGGTAGTGGGTTTCGCGGCCTTCGAGCGACCACACGGTATTCAGTGCGCGCGCGACGTCGGCGTTCTTCGCGGTGGCGCCGACGATGGCCGGCACGCGCTCGTGCTGGGCAATCTCGTACGCCAGTTGCAATGCGCGCGCGGTTTCCAGCAGCGGAATCACCTTGGTATGGCCGACCGGGACGCCTGCGCGGTACTCGGCTTCGGCCAGCATCGACGACACCGTGTGGATGTCTTCCGGGCCACAGGGCTTCGAAATCACGATGCCTTCAAGCGCCGGGCTCACGATCGCGAGAATGTCGTCGAAGTCGTACAGGTGCGCGCTGCGGTTGATGCGCACCCAGATGCGCTGCTTCTGCTCGGCCAGCCACGCGAGCTTCGAGCGGACGATCTCGCGCGCCTCGACTTTCTGGGCGGGCGGCACGCTGTCCTCGAGATCGAGGATCAGCGCGTCGGCCTTCGATTCGATCGACTTCTCGATCCAGGTCGGTTTGTTACCGGGAACGAAGAGGAAGGAACGGATGCGTTTCGTTTGCGTCAACATGGTTGCATATGCCCAATTGATCGTCGTTCATCAGGCGATGGCCTGACTATTACGTCTGTTCAAAAGTCGGAACGCGTCGGCAGATGGCAACGTTCATGGGCTGTCTCCTGGGTGGGTGGCCTTGTCCGCAGCCATCGCATCGGTCGTTGCGACTATTACATTCGCAAGTCAGGCAGCAAGAAAGGCGTCGAGGCTTATGAAAAAAATAAGCATCGGTTATGGCGCGGCGCTTGCCCGGGAGATGAGGGGGACAACGAGGAATGCGCAAACGGGAAGCTGGCTCGGGATTTCAAGCCGTCCTGCTTGCTGTTTCCGGGGGGAATTCGGGGGGGATTTCGATGACGGCGCCTGGCGTCGTGCGCCCGATGTTCCGTCGCCACATGACACTGGACGCGAGAACCCGTGGATGCACGCAGGCGGCGCGGTGGCATGCTGTTACGGCTAAGACACCATGAGCGCCTACTCGCGCGTTGAGCCGCATGGATGCGGGCTTCCCGCGAGTCATCGGGCTACAGCAGGGTAGTCCGAAGTTTCTTCACATGATTCCGGCGCGTCAGACCAGCGCCGACACCCAATTGCGATAGGCGGTCTCTACCAGCTTGCGCAGCCAGATGTGACTGGCGTCGCGTTGAAATCGCTCGTGCCAGATCATGCGCGACGTGAGCGTTCCCACCTCGAACGGCACGGGATGCAACCGGACTGGAAACAGGGCCGTCAACTGCCGCCCGGCCGGTTCTCCGACCGTGCAGATCGCATCCGTCTTCACCACGGTCTGCGCCGCGACGAAATCGCTGGACACGCTGGCCACCGCGTTCCGGTGAATACCGGTGGCCTGCAGACGCTCGGAGATCGGGTCGGTGGTGTCGGCAATCCGGCGTACGCTGACATGCCGCCCGTCAATATAGTCCTGAAGCGTGAGGGGCGCCGAGGCCCATTTTCCCTGCGCCGACACCATGCACACCATCCGGTGTTCGGCGAGCCGTTGCTGACGCAACGACGGCGCGGCGCCTGCGAGGCTGCCGGCCGCGAGGTCGACTTCGCCTTGCTCGAGCATCGACAGCAATTGCGAGTGGTGTACACGGATCCCGCGGATACGGCATCGCGGCGCATGCAGCGCAAACTCGGCCGCGACGCTCGGCAGCACGGCAAACTCCGCAACCTCGGACAGGCTGACGATGAATTCCTGTTCGGCCGTCGCGGGATCGAAGCCGTCCGGCGGGCGCGAGAGCATGTCCAGGTCGCGAAGCAGGCGCGCAATGATGGGCTGCAGTGCGAGCATGCGTGGCGTCGGCTTCAGCATGTTGCCGCTCCGCACGAACAACTCGTCACCGAAGTGCTCGCGCAGCCTGCGGAGATTCTGGCTGATGGCGGGTTGCGTCACGCCAAGCGCGATCGCGGCCTTGGAGGCATTGCCGGTATCCAGGATCGCTTGCAGCGTCGCCACGAGGTTCAAGTCGATGCGGCCTGAACGCCCGGATTGCCTCGACCTATACAAAGACATAAGTGCCGATTATGTTTTTCATAAGCATGGGTGCCTTTCTTGTCAGCGAGCTTGCGCATGTAATAGCAGCCAATGACCAAGGCGATGGTTGCGCGCGGCAGTAGCCATCCATCACGGAGACAGCCATGACTACGATCGTCGAGCAATTGGCGAACTTTAGCACCAACACGCCATTTGACGACATTCCCGCCCTTGTCGTGGAGGAAGCCAAGCGACTGGTGCTCGACTCCATCGGATGCGCCCTGGCCGCCGCCAGCCATCCCAAGGGGCACATCGGCATCGAATATGGCAGGTCGATGGCGGGCCACGGGCAGGCCACGATCATCGGCACGCCGCATCGGGCTGCGGCACTGGGTGCCGCTGTCGCCAACGGAGAACTGATCAACGCACTCGACATGGATGCCGTCGTGCCGCCCGGTCACGTGACGCCGTATGTGTTGCCCGGTGCGCTGGCCATCGGCGAAACGACCGGGGCCTCCGGGCGTGACCTGATCCGGGCAATCGCGGTGTCGCATGAAATGTCCTGGCGCATCGGCAAGGCCATGGACTATTTGCGCGACGTGAAAGACGGCCGGCTCGACACCCCGAAAGTGTTCGGCTTCGCGAGTACGATCTTCGGGGCCACGGCGGCCATCGGCATGTTGCAGCGGCAGTCAGCCGACATGCTGGCGCATTCGTTGAGCATTGCCGGCTACGTCTCGCCGGTGCAGTCGATGATGGCCTTCTTTCATCACGCACCGAGCACGACGATCAAGTACACGATGGCTGCGGCGCTGGTGCAGTCGGCGATGCTGGCGGCGAACATGGGGTTGCTCGGCCACCGGGGCGACTTCCAACTGCTGGACGATGCAGAACATGGCTACGCCCGGTTCATCGGCACCCGGCGCTGGGCGCCGGAGCGGATCACGTCGGGCCTCGGTGAGACATGGGGCTTCGTATCCGAGCAACTGTACAAGCTCTATCCACACTGCCGCATCCTGCATGGGCCCCTCGACTGCCTGATCGATATCGTCGAGCGCAACGATATCCAGCCTGACGAAATCGAACGTATCGACCTGCTCGTCGAGGGGTTCGTCGAGAAGCCGACGTGGCTGACGCAGGATATCCGGCATGTTCATGACGGCCAGTTCAGCATTGCCCACGGCATGGCCATCGGTGCACATCGCCTGGCGCCGGGACGGGACTGGCAGGATCCCGCACATGTGTTCAGCCCGTCCGTGCTGAGCCTGATGAAGAAGGTCCGGCACCGGGTGCATCCGGATTACCTCAAGGAATTGTCGTCGCATGCGTCGGCGCGTCCGTCGCGGGTCGAGGTGACGGCGCGCGGCCAGACATTTGTGGCCGAGCGTCTCTATCCCAAGGGAAGCCCGTCGCCCGACCCGTCGAATCTGTTTTCCACCGACGAGCTGATCGCGAAGTTTCATCGGAACGCCGACGGCGTGATGTCGCGCGACCGGGCCGATGCCGTCGTCAACGCGGTGATGGCGCTGGATCGCGACTGCAACGTGACCGGGTTGATGGCGTTGGCCGTTCCAGCCGCTGCGTAGGCCGTCCGCGCACATACGACACATCGACAAGGAGACCCGGCATGAAATTCACGTATCTCGTCCTGACCAACCCGACGCCCGGGAACGACGAGGCATTCAATCGCTGGTACACGGAGCAACATGTGCCCGACGTACTGCGAGTCCCCGGCGTGGTGAGCGCTCAACGCTTCAGGCGCACGGAACAACAACGGGGATCGGGTGCGCAACCGTGGCAATACATGGCGCTTTATCAGTGCGATGCCGCCGAACCGCAAGTCGTCACGGACGGTATTCAAGCGCGGTACAACACGCACGAGATGCCGATCAGCGATACGTTGGCCGACGTGCGCTATGCCTGCTACTTTGAACCCGTTACCGACGTGGTCCGGAAGCCGGGCGATTGAGCGGCGGCGATCGTTTATGTGGGGGGATGTGTGGTGCGGCGCGCGCGGCCGTAGCCGCCGATCACTTCATTTTCCCGCGTTCAGCCTCGTGAATTCACCGCGGCTTCGTTGTCGGTTGCGGGTGTCGTCCATCAAAGCGACCGATTTATAGCGGAAACGGCAGAGACTTTACTGGACTCTGCGGAAGCAGCACGCCACTTCCACACACGATTGAATGACATATCGATGAAATCCGTCCTTCCGGATCGAAACATTCCATCGTAATTATATGATTCCAAAGCGATTTTGATAAAAATCAAAAATATATCGCACGAATGATCTGAGTGTTTGAAACCCTCAATACAATGATTCGCGACAGAAAGGCAAATCGGCCCTTTCACAGTTTCGCCCTGCGAAAAAATACGACCCGAGGTTTCGCGATGACGAATAGCGACGTGCGCGAGTCGCGCGTGTCCGGCAATGGCATGCGGCTGCTTGAAGGCAAACGAGGCATCGTCGTCGGACTGGCGAACGAGCAGAGCATCGCGTGGGGGTGCGCACGCGCCTTTCACGCAGCCGGTGCCGAGCTGGCCGTGACCTGGCAATCCGACCGCGCGTTGCCGTACGTCGAACCGTTGCTGGAACAACTGAAGCCGGCCATTGCGATGCCCGTCGACGTGAGTCGCACCGACCAGATGCGCGCGGTGTTCGACACGATCGGCGAGCAGTGGGGCGGCCTCGATTTTCTGCTGCATGCCGTGGCCTTCGCCCCCCGGGCCGACCTGCACGGGCGGGTCGTCGACAGTTCGCCGGAAGGGTTTGCGCTCGCGATGGACACCTCCTGCCACTCGTTCATCAGGATGGCGAAGCTTGCCGAGCCGTTGATGAGTTCCGGCGGCAGCCTGATGGCGATGACCTATATCGGCGCCGACCAGGTCATCGCCGAGTATGGCGTGATGGGGCCGGTCAAGGCGGCGCTGGAGGCCACCGTTCGCTACCTGGCCGTCGAACTGGGGCCGGCCGGCATTCGCGTGCATGCGGTGTCGCCCGGTGCATTGTCCACGCGGGCGGCCTCCGGGCTGCCGAACTTCGATCACCTGCTCGACGACACCGCACGGCGCGCGCCGTTGCGCCGGCCGCTCGACATCGACGACGTCGGCGCGCTGTGCACCTTTCTCGCCAGCGATGCCGCACGCGCGATGACCGGCGGCGTTCACTACATCGACGCCGGGATGCACGTGCTCGGCTGACGCGAGACGGCCGCTCCCGGAAAGCGTCGAGATTCACCTAGCCCCTCTGGAGAACAGTGTTATGGATGCTGCCACGCAACTGGCGCGCAGTCATGAGATCGCCGCGGAGATTGTCCACGTCCTGCAAAAGCGCACGCAGCACGCGCTCGAACAGTACGGGAAAAGGTTGAGCGAGGCATTCGACGGCAGCGACAGCCCCAGCCACGACCCGGGCGCCGCCCCATTCGCCACACCATTTTCGCCGCTGGGCGCATGGCATTACGCGGTCGACGCCGCGCAGCGCTCGCTGCTGTTCTGGGACACGCTGCGCGAGCGCGGCACGCAATTCGTCGAGCGCACGGCCCAGGGGCTCAAGCCGGTGCTGCATTTCGACTACGACGTCGTGCTCGACGGCCGGCAGTTCGAGCGGCCCGTCAATTACGCGCTCGTTCACATCCAGCCGCCGGACGGCGTGATCGTCGACGCCGCGAAGCGGCCTTACCTGATCATCGATCCGCGCGCGGGGCACGGCCCCGGGATCGGCGGCTTCAAGGACGATTCGCAGGTCGGCGTGGCGTTGCGCGCGGGGCATCCGGTGTACTTCGTCGTGTTCTTCCAGGAGCCCGAGCCCGGCCAGACGCTGCTCGACGTGTGCGCGGCGGAGCAGGCGTTCGTCCGGAAAGTGCGGGAACTGCATCCGGACAGCCTCAAGCCGGCCATCGTCGGCAACTGCCAGGGCGGCTGGGCCGCGATGATGCTCGCGAGCTCGTCGGCGGACGATACGGGCCCGATCGTCATCAACGGCGCCCCGATGTCGTACTGGAGCGGCGCGTGGAGCGAGGGGCCCGGCGACAATCCGATGCGCTATGCCGGCGGCCTGCTCGGCGGCACCTGGCTCGCGTCGTTCTCGTCGGACCTCGGGCACGGCAAGTTCGACGGCGCGTATCTGGTGCAGAACTTCGAGAACCTGAACCCGGCGAACACGTTGTGGGACAAGTATTACCACGTGTACGACAACATCGACACCGAGCCGCCGCGCTTCCTCGAGTTCGAGCGCTGGTGGGGCGGCTACTACCTGATGAACCGCGAAGAGATCGAATGGATCACGCGCAACCTGTTCATCGGCAACAAGCTCTGGTCCGGCGAGGTGCGGGACGGGGCGGGCAAGGCGTTCGACCTGCGCGAGATCCGCTCGCCGATCATCCTGTTCGCATCGATGGGCGACAATATCACGCCGCCGCAGCAGGCGTTCAACTGGGTCGCGGACATCTACGGCAGCACGGAGGAGATCAAGTCGCGCGGGCAGGTGATCATCGGCTTGATGGAGGAGGACGTGGGGCATCTCGGCATCTTCGTGTCGGGCAAGGTCGCGAAGAAGGAGCACGCCCAGATCGTCAGCGTGCTGGATGCCGTCGAAACGCTGCCGCCGGGCCTCTATGCGATGTCGATCGAAGAGGTGAAAGGCGCCGACGGAAAGGTCGCTTACGAGGTCACCTTCGCCGAGCACCGTCTCGAAGAGATCGCGCAGCACTTCAACCGTTTCGGGCGCAAGGACGAACATGCGTTCGAGGCTGTTGCCGAGCTGTCCGAATTCACGCAGCGCGCCTATGAACTGTTCATGCAGCCATTCGTGCAGCAGGCCTCGAACGAAACCACGGCACGCCTGTTGCGCGATTTTCATCCGCTGCGCTTTCAGCGCTGGGCGTTTTCAGACCTGAACCCGTGGCTTGGCTGGCTGAAGCCGGCCGCCGACACGGTCAAGGCGAACCGCCAGCCGGCCGACGATATCGAGCCGTGGCGCACGCTCGAACGCCGTGGCTCGGACGTCGTCAGCGCGTCGCTCGATTTTTTCCGTGCGATGCGCGATGCGAGCACCGAGTCGCTGTTCTTCACGCTGTACACGCAGCCGTTCATGCTGCATTTCGCGGAGCAGTATCGCGATCATCACGCGGCTGCGCCGGTGGCGACGGACCCTCGCGACCTCCCGTTCGTGAAGGATGCGCTCGCATCGATCGACCGGGGCGGCTACACCGAAGCGGTGGCGCGCGCAGCGTTTCTGCTCGAACGCAGCGGCGAGCCGTTTCCGCTGGCGCAGCTTGCGACCGAGCGTGAACTCGCCGAAACCTACGCCGAGTATCTGCCGGACCTGCCGGCCGACCAGTGGCGGCGCATCTATGGCGAGCAGGAAATCATCGCGACGTACGCGCCGCAGCAGGCCGTCGCCACGCTGCCGGCGCTGCTTGCCCGGCCGGAGGACCGCCAGCGGCTGCTGACGTTGCTGGACAAGCTGCTGGGCGATCCGCGCGTGCAAAGCGCGTCGGTGAGCGAGCAACAGTGGGCGGCCCTGCAACGCATCCGCGCGGTGCTGGGCGCAGCGCCCGCGAAGCGGCCGGCCAAGGGGCCGGTGGCGGCCCTCGATCGTGTGCAGTGACGGACAACAGCCAGGAACCGCGATGGAAAACAGACACGAGAAATATCACCGCCTCATCGAACACTGCGGGACGCTGGCGCCGATGCCGACGGCCGTCGTGCATCCGTGCGATCGAAGCTCGCTCGAGGGCGCGCTGGAGGCGGCGCGCAAGCGGCTGATCGAACCGATCCTGGTCGGCCCGCGTGCAAGAATCGAAGCGACCGCCGCGGCGTGCGGGCTGTCGATCAGCGATCACGAGATCGTCGATGCGCCGTACAGCGAGGCGTCTGCCGCGGCGGCGGTGCGGCTCGTGCGCGACGGGCGGGCGTCCGCACTGATGAAGGGCAGCCTGCACACCGATGAGCTCATGGCCGAAGTGGTGCGTCACGATGCCGGGTTGCGCACCGGCCGGCGCATCAGCCATTGCTTCGTCATGGACGTGCCCGCGCACGCCGATCCGCTGATCGTGACCGACGCGGCGATCAATATCGCGCCGACGCTCGAGGAAAAGGTCGACATCCTGCAGAACGCGATCGATCTCGCCCATGCGCTGGGATTTCCGCAGGTGCTCGTGGCGATCCTGTCGGCGATGGAGACGGTCAACCCGAAAGTGCCGTCGACGCTCGAAGCCGCCGCGCTGTGCAAGATGGTGGATCGGCGGCAGATTACCGGCGCGCTGGTCGACGGCCCGCTTGCGCTCGACAACGCGATCGATCCCGAGGCCGCACGCATCAAGCAGATCGATTCGCCGGTGGCCGGGCACGCGAACGTGCTGATGGTGCCGAACCTCGAAGCGGGCAACATGCTCGCCAAGAGCCTGTCGTTCCTGGCCGGCGCGGACGCGGCGGGGATCGTGCTCGGCGCGCGCGTGCCGATCATCCTGACGAGTCGCGCCGATTCGTTGATCACCCGGCTGGCTTCATGCGCGGTCGCGATGCTCGTCGCGAACGTGCAGCGCGAAGCGGCAACGCGCGCGGGGTGACGCGATGGCAGACGTGATTCTGGTATTGAACGCGGGCTCGTCGAGCATCAAGTTCTCCGCATTCGACGTGCAGCGCGACACGCTCGGGCTGATCGTGCACGGTCAGGTCGACGGTCTGTACACGGACACCGCGCACTTCAGCGCCGTCGACCATCACGCGGAACGTCACGAGCAGCAATGGGCCGGCGGCGAGTCGTTCGGCCATCACGAAGGGCTCGAGCAGATCGCCGCGTTCCTGGAAGCTCATCAGGAAGGACATCGTCTCGCGGCGGTGGGCCATCGCGTCGTGCACGGCGGGCAGCGCTTCAGCGGCCCGGTGCGCGTCACGCCCGAGATCGTGGCCGAGCTGGAAAAGCTCACGCCGCTCGCGCCGCTGCATCAACCGCACAACCTGACGCCGATTCGCATCCTCGAAACGGTGCAGCCCGGTATCGAGCAGGTGGCCTGCTTCGACACGGCGTTCCACTGCACACAGCCCGCGGTGACCCAGGCGTTCGCGCTGCCCGAGTCGATCACCAGCCGGGGCGTGCGCCGCTACGGCTTCCACGGGCTCTCGTACGAGTACATCGCGAGCGTGCTGCCCGACGTCGCGCCACCGGCGGCGCGCGGGCGCACGGTCGTCGCCCACCTCGGCAACGGCGCGAGCATGTGTGCGCTGGTTGCAGGCAAGAGCGTCGCGAGCACGATGGGGTTCACGGCCGTCGACGGGCTGCCGATGGGCACGCGTTGCGGCAACCTGGACCCGGGCGTCGTGCTGTTCCTGATGGAGGAACTCGGGATGGACGTGCGCGCCGTCGAGGATCTGATCTATCGGCGTTCCGGGCTGCTCGGCGTGTCCGGCATCTCGAGCGACATGCGGACCCTGCTCGCGAGCGACGATCCGCACGCGCGGTTCGCGATCGAGCTATACGTCTACCGCATCGCGCGTGAACTCGGGTCGCTTGCCGCCGCGATGGAGGGCATCGACGCCATCGTCTTCACGGCCGGGATCGGCGAGCATGCGGCGCCGATTCGCGAAGGGGTGATGCGCCGTGCGGCGTGGCTTGGCGTCGAGATCGATGTGGAAGCAAACAATTCCGGCGGGCCACTGGTTACGACGGCGTCGAGTCGCGTACCGGCATGGGTGATCCCGACCAACGAAGAACTGATGATCGCGCACCATACGCGCCGGTTGATCCGGTGACGGACGGATGAGCGAACAGGAAAAGGAGCCGTCATGGCCGAACTGTTGCTGGTCAATGTCGAAGAACATGCACGCGACGACGAGGTCGGCGCGTTCCTGACACGGTATGGATTCCCGCTGTTCGATTCGATCGAGCGCGTGCCGGCCGGGATCGGCGACCCGATCGCGCTGCTCCGGTTCAGCACGCTGTCGTCGGTGGCGCTCTACACGCTGCGCGCGCGGATCGATCACCTGTCGTGGCGGGGGCGGTCGATTCGTGCGCATATCCTGCCGGACCGGAAGGTGTGAGCGGCTTCTCGCGCCAGCGTAGTTGAAGGGGGGAATGCGGGCCGACTCCCCCGCAAGCAGGCGTCTCCAGCACGATTTTTGAATCGTCGTGTGTCGTGTTCGCACACAGATACGTTGGGATACAAAGCCTCGGGATGGATCGGATATAAATCCGGTGAAGCGATTCACACGGCGGCGCAGTGTCGGCGCCGCCGCCGAGAACGCCGATTCCCGAGCGCCCGCCCGTGCCGCGGGCCCCTTTCGTAGCGATCGACAATGGAGAACGAGTCATGCCTGAAACCGTGAACACCCGCCGCCGCCTGATCCTGGGTACGACGCTGGCCAGCCTGAGCCTCGCCGACCTCGGGTTCAGCGCCCTCGCGCATGCGCAGTCGGCGCCCGATGCCCCGCCTGCGAAGCGCACGGCCGGCGTCGCGTCGCTGGGCACGATTCACCAGATCGACGCGGGCGTGCTCAACGTCGGGTATGCGGACCTCGGGCCGAAGAACGGCCCCGTCGTGTTCCTGCTGCATGGCTGGCCGTACGACATCTACAGCTATGCGGAAGTCGCGCCGCTGCTCGTCGCGGCCGGCTATCGCGTGATCGTGCCGTACCTGCGCGGCTACGGGTCGACGACGTTCCGCTCGCCCGACACCGTGCGCAACGGCCAGCAGGCCGTGACGGCCGTCGACATCATCGCGCTGATGGACGCGCTGAAGATCGACCGCGCGGTGTTCGGCGGCTACGACTGGGGCGCGCGCACGGCCGACATCATCGCGGCGCTGTGGCCGCAGCGCGTGAAGGCGCTGGTATCCGTGAGCGGCTACCTGATCGGCAGCCAGGAGGCAAACCGCAAGCCGTTGCCGCCGCAGGCCGAGTTCCAGTGGTGGTATCAGTTCTACTTCACGACCGAGCGCGGTGCGCTGGGCTACGCGGCGAACCGCGACGCGTTCAACAAGCTGATCTGGCAACTCGCATCGCCGAAATGGCAGTTCTCCGACGAAACCTATGCCCGCTCGGCCGCGTCGTTCCAGAACCCCGATCACGTGGCGGTCGTGATCCACAACTATCGCTGGCGCCTCGGGCTCGCGAAGGGCGAGGCGCAGTACGACGACATCGAGCGGCGTCTTGCCGCTGGGCCTGCGATCACCGTGCCGACGATCACGATGGAAGGCGACGCGAACGGCGCGCCGCATCCGGAACCGGCCGCGTACGCGATGAAGTTCACGGGCAAGTACCAGCACCGGACGATCACCGGCGGCATCGGCCACAACCTGCCGCAGGAAGCGCCGCAGGCGTTCGCGGAGGCGATCCTGCAAGTGGAGCATCTGTGATGCGGGCACGTGTGGGCGTGGTGCGGCGCGGCGTTCGTCGAGCGTTCGTCGCCGGCGTGCTGCTGGCCGGCGCGTGGTCGGCGAGCGGTCCGGCCGCGTTGGCGGAGCAGCCGAAGCCGAAGCCGGCTGCCGCCGCGTCGCCGATCTACGGCGTGACGATCCCGCCCGGCTACCGGAAGTGGGAAATGGTCGCGCCGGCCGAAGAGGCCGCGCCGCTCGATGAACTACGGGTGGTGCTCGGCAATCCTGTCGCGATCCGTGCGCTCGAACAGGCGACGTTGCCGTTCCCGGACGGCACGATCCTCGTGAAGCTCGCGTACAAGCGCAAGCAGTCCGACGAGTTCGCGCCGGCGACGGTGCCGGGCCAGGCGACGACCGTGCAGGTGATGGTGAAGGACTCGCGCCGCTATGCATCGACGGGCGGCTGGGGCTTCGGGCGCTTCATCAACGGCGTGCCGGCCGATATCGGCCAGCATCAGACGTGCTTTGCGTGCCACCAGGCGCGCGTGAAGAACCACGACTACGTGTTCACGCGGCTTGCGCCGTGACGTACGTGGTGTGATGGGGTCGACGGAAAGGCGTGCCATGCGTGGCACGCCTTTTTTCATGGCGGGTTGGCTTTGGGGGAGCACGTCAGCGGATAACGCCAGCGAACGATGCGGCAGCCCGGTTTGTATCGCACTGTATCTGCGGCCGCTCCTGAAAAACTGGCATGCAGAAAGCCCCGGTTTCGGAAACATGGCAGATACGTGCGCGAGTTCTACTGTCGACATGCAGGAAACGTTCGATGCCAGACGATCTGGATCGGATGCCGAATGATCGACTGACCTACCTCTCTCAAGGAGAACCCTCATGAAAGCCGCTCGACTCCTCGCCGTTGCCGTCCTCGCTGCCATCCCCGCCTTGTCGTTCGCCGATACCGGCCACGGCCTCACACGTGCCGACGTGCGCGCCGAACTCGTCCGCCTGGAACAGGCCGGCTACAACCCGGCGCGCAGCGAACCGCATTACCCGGAAGACATCGCCGCCGCGCTGCAGGTCGCGCAGTCCGACCAGAACGGCCCGTCGAAGTCGCAAGGCGACAACGTGGCCGATGCGTCGACGCCTGCCGGCCATCGCGATGCCGCCCAATCGCGTTCCGCACGGAATGCAGCCGACGACCTGTACGCGCATTCGTGATCCGGTGCCGCGCCTGCAGCAGAGAGGCGCGGTTGCCCGTGCAGCACTTCATTTGAATAACACGACACAAATAGGAGCATGACGATGGCCGGTTTGATGAAACGCGTTCTGGTATCCGCCGCGGTGATCGGCGGACTGTTCGGTGCGGTGGCGGCGCAGGCTGCGCCGAAGGACGACCTGAAGGGCACGAACGTCGTGCTCGTGCACGGCGCGTTCGCCGACGGGTCGAGCTGGAACCGCGTGATTCCGCTGCTCGAGGCGCGCGGGCTGCACGTGGTGTCGGTGCAGAATCCGTTGAGCTCGCTCGCGGACGATGCGGCCGCCACGAAGCGCACGATCGACGCGCAGAAGGGGCCGGTCGTGCTGGTCGGCCATTCGTGGGCCGGCGTCGTGATCAGCGACGCGGGCAACGACGACAAGGTGAAGTCGCTCGTGTACGTCGCCGCGTTTGCGCCCGACAACGGCCAGTCGATCGCCGACGTCACGCAGGGGCTGCCGGCCCCCGCGTGGGCCGGCGAGCTGCGCAAGGACGCGGGCGGTTTCGCGACGCTGTCGGACAAGGCGATCGCGCAGGACTTCGCACCGGACCTGCCGCCTGCGCAGCAGCGCATCGTTGCGGCGACCCAGGGGCCGTGGTATAGCGGTTGCATCTCGGAGAAGGTCACGCAGGCCGCTTGGCATGCGAAGCCGTCGACGTTCGTCGTCGCGACGCAGGACAAGATGATCGACCCGACGCTTCAGGAAGCGATGGCGAAGCGGATCGGCGCGACGGTCACGCGTGTGAACGGCAGCCACGTGTCGATGCTGAGCCAGCCGAAGGCCGTGGCCGACGCGATCATCGCGGCCGCCGAACGCGCGAAGCAGGATACGCAGTGAGTGAACGCGGCGCCGCGCTCTCATGGGGAAGCGCGGCGCCATGAGTGATTGTGATGTCCTTCCAAAAGGAGAAGTCATGACGCAACTCTGGCAACTGCCGGCAACCGAACTCGCGAAACGCGTGCGGCATCGTGAGGTATCCGCGCGCGAAGTGGCCGACGCGGTGCTCGATCGTCTCGATGCGGTGAATCCGGCGATCAACGCGGTGATCGAACACCGGCCCGACGAGGTACGGCAGCAGGCCGACGCAGTCGATCGCGCGATCGCGCGCGGCGACGATCCGGGGCCGCTCGCGGGCGTGCCGGTCACGGTGAAGATCAATGTCGACCAGGCGGGATTCGCGACGACCAACGGCACGCGTTTGCAGGAGAACCTGATCGCGCAAGCCGACAGTCCGGTGGTCAGCAACATCAGAAAGGCCGGTGCGATCCTGCTCGGCCGCACCAATTCACCGACGTTCGCGTTGCGCTGGTTCACGTCGAATCTCGTGCACGGCCACACGCGTAATCCGCGCAATCCTTCGCTGACACCGGGCGGATCGAGCGGCGGCGCGGCGGCGGCCGTAGCCGCCGGGATCGGGCCGCTTGCCGTCGGGACCGACATCGGAGGTTCGGTGCGTTATCCGGCCTACGCGTGCGGCGTGCACGGAATCCGGCCGTCGCTCGGACGTGTGCCGGCGTTCAATGCGTCATCGCCCGAGCGTGCGATCGGCGCGCAGCTGATGTCGACGGCGGGGCCGATTGCACGCACGATCGACGATCTCTCGCTCGCGCTGCGTGTATTCGCCGCGCCGGACCCGCGCGATCCGTGGCACGTGGCGGTGCCGTTCGACGGGCGCGAGGTGCCGAAGCGCGCGGCGCTGTGCGTGCGGCCGGGTGGCTTGCAGGTCGTACCTGAAGTGGAGGCCGCGTTGCGCGACGCCGCGCAACGGCTCGTCGATGCGGGTTGGACCGTCGACGAAATCGACGACACGCCGCCGATGCGCGAAGCAGCACTGTTGCAGGAGCAACTCTGGCTCGGTGACGGATTCGATGCATTGACGAGCGCGGCCGTGAAAGACGGCGATCCGGGTGCGGCTGCCGTGGTCGAGGCCGTGCGCGGCAAGGTACGCGATTTGCCGGCCGACGTGATCAGTCGCGCGCTCGTCCGGCGCACGACGCTGACGCGGCAGTGGCGGCTGTTCCTCGACGAATATGCGGCCGTGCTGCTGCCGGTGTCGTCGGAGCTGCCGTTCCCGGACGATCTCGACCGGCAGGGGCAGGACGGGTTCGATCGCGTGTGGGAAGCGCAGCTCACGTTGCGCGCGCTGCCGGCGATGGGGCTGCCGGGGCTGGCCGTGACGACGGCGCTCGTGAACGGCGTGCCGGTCGGTGTGCAGGTGGTCGCCGCGCATCACCGCGAGGATCTGTGCCTGCTGGCCGGGCGCGATATCGAAGCGCGCGGCGTGCCGGTCGCACCAGTCGACCCGGTGCAGTAACCGGTCGGCGGAAGGCGAATGCATCGGCGATGCCCGTCCGGCATCGTGCCGATGCATTTCGACAGCCAGCCGGATTTCATCAGTCGTCCCTGCATGCGCGCCCGTGCATGCACTCCGTTTCGGATTCCGTTGCAACGCGTCGTACGCCGCGTTGATCGTCCCCCGCCATGCCTTTCAAAGTCCTTCGATGCGTGACATCGAACGGTCGCCAGTCTTCCCGTCCTGCTCGCCCGCGAACCCGCCCCGATAGCGCGCGTCTGCTATTGCATTCTTCGCGCCGCTGATTAGGAAATGAATTTTTATTGGTTCTGCTTGCCCGGCCGCACTCGCATAGTGGCGTTGACGGCTATAGACAGCATGCAAGCTGCAACGGCCGCATTCCCGGTGTTTTTTGATCATACGAATCAACGAAAACAAGGAAGTGTCATGACGGTTGCATTGGAAGAACGAACCGCTGCGCAGCAGGCGCTCGAAGACGCGCGCGCAGCGGCGGCGGCGGCCGGCACGCCCTATGCGGGCGGCGTCGCGCCGGGAGCGGCGTGGGCGCTGTTCTCGTCCGGCGATGCGTTGCTGGTGGACGTACGCACCGCCGAGGAACGGAAATTCGTCGGCCATGTGCCGGCGTCGCTGCACGTGCCGTGGGCAACGGGCACGAGCCTGACGCGCAACCCGCGCTTCGTGCGCGAACTGGAAGCGAAGACCGGCAAGACGGCCGTCGTGTTGCTGTTGTGCCGCAGCGGCAACCGCTCGGCGCAGGCGGCCGAGGCCGCGACGAAGGGGGGCTTGACGCAGGTATTCAACGTGCTCGAAGGGTTCGAGGGCGACCTCGACGAGCGACAGCATCGCGGCGGCAGCAACGGCTGGCGTTTTCGCGGCCTGCCGTGGGCGCAGGACTGATTCACGGCCGTTACAGGGAGAAAGCAGCATGGCCGCATTCGACATCGACGACATCGTTCAATCGCTGCAGAGCGTGCGCCGCGCATGGCGCGAGAAGCAGCGGCGCTCGCTCGAACCGGGCGGGCGCGACCTGCCGGCGCGCGAGGCGCTCGCGCAGATCATCGGCGCGCTGAAGGGCGTGCTGTTCCCGATGCGGCTCGGGCCGCCCGACCTGCGCCAGGAGAGCGAGAACTTTCACGTGGCCCATGCGCTCGACACCGCGCTGAATGCGCTGCTCGCGCAGGTGAAACTGGAATTGCGCTATGCGGCGCGGCAGCGCAATGCCGATGCGTCGGTCGACAACGTCGACGAAGTGGCGTCGACGGCCGTGCAGGCATTCGCCGCGCGCCTGCCCGAGATTCGCCGGCTGCTCGACAGCGACGTGCTGGCCGCCTTCCACGGCGATCCGGCGGCCGGCAGCGTCGACGAGGTGCTGCTGTGCTACCCGGGCATCCTCGCGATGATCCACCACCGGCTCGCGCACGAGCTGTACGGGCTTGGCCTGCCACTGCTCGCACGGATCATCGCCGAGCAGGCGCATGCGGAGACGGGCATCGACATTCATCCGGGCGCGCGCATCGGCGCGGGCTTCTTCATCGACCACGGCACCGGCGTCGTGATCGGCGAGACGGCGATCATCGGCGAGCGTGTGCGCGTGTACCAGGCCGTCACGCTTGGTGCGAAGCGCTTTCCGCGCGACGCGGCCGGCCACCTGGAGAAAGGGTTGGCGCGCCATCCGATCGTCGAGGACGACGTGGTGATCTATGCGGGCGCAACGATCCTCGGCCGCGTGACGATCGGGCGCGGCGCGGTGATCGGCGGCAACGTGTGGCTCACGCAGGACGTGCCGGCCGGCGCGAACATCACGCAGGCCGTGCTGCGCAGCGAAGCGAACACCGCACCGCGCGCGGCAGCGCGTGTCGCCTAGGAGGCGCGATGAGCGACCTCATCCATCACTTCGGCGCCAACGTGCGCAAGCTGCGCGAAGCGCGCACGTGGTCGCAGGAGCAGCTGGCCGAGCATGCGGGGCTGAACCGCTCGTATGTCGGCGAGATCGAGCGCGGCGAGGCGATCGCGTCGATCGTCACGGCCGACAAGATCGCGCGTGCGTTCGACGTGTCGATCTCGACGCTGCTGCCGGGCGCGTACGTCACCTGAGGCTGCCCCGTTCCGTTTCCCCTTCGGTTGCACGCGACATGACGGCTATAGCATGTTGAGCCGGCAGGTGCGTGCTTCCGATAATCACTGAGCGTCATAAGCAATCCCGTTTTTCATCTAAAGAACCCGGAGCCACACATGTCGACCGTTGCAAGCGGCACGGCCGCGCTGAGCGATCACGCCGCCCGCCAACTAGCGAACGCTACCAAGACCGTCCCCCAGCTTTCCACGATCACGCCGCGCTGGCTGACCCACCTGCTGCAATGGGTGCCGGTCGAGGCGGGCATCTATCGCCTGAACCAGGTGAAGAACCCGGAAGCCGTGCGCGCCGCGTGCACGCAGCTCGAGGACGAAAGCGTGCTGCCGCAGACCTTCGTGCCGTACGAGGAACAGCCGCGCGAGTATTTCCTGAACGCGGTGAGCACGGTGCTCGACGTGCATACGCGGATCTCCGATCTTTACAGCAGTCCTCACGACCAGATCAAGGAACAGCTGCGCCTGACGATCGAGACGATCAAGGAGCTGCAGGAAAGCCAGCTGATCAACAACCCCGACTACGGGCTGCTCGCCAACGTGACCGACGAACAGCGGATCTTCCCGCTGACGGGGGCGCCGACGCCGGACGATCTCGACGAGCTGCTGACCAAGGTGTGGAAGGAGCCTGCGTTCTTCCTCACGCACCCGCTCGCGATCGCCGCGTTCGGCCGCGAATGCACGCGGCGCGGCGTGCCGCCGCCGACGGTCAGCCTGTTCGGCTCGCAGTTCCTCACGTGGCGCGGCATTCCGCTGATCCCGTCGGACAAGGTGCCGGTCGCGGACGGCAAGACCAAGATCCTGCTGCTGCGCGTCGGCGACAAGCGCCAGGGCGTGGTCGGCCTCTATCAGCCGGGCGTCGCGGGCGAGCAGGGCCCGGGCCTGTCGGTGCGCTTCATGGGGATCAACAACCAGGCGATCGCGTCGTACCTGATCTCGCTGTATTGCTCGCTCGCGGTCCATTCGCCGGATGCGCTGGCTGTCCTCGATGATGTCGAAATCGCCAAGTTCCATGACTATCCCGACACCTACCGTTAATCCCGGCCTGGCCGGCGGCGACGCGCACGCGCTGCCGCACGCGCCGCTGCCGGCCGGTTTGCCCGACCCGGCGACGCTTGCGCGGCTCGCGTCCGAGTTCTTCGCGACGCCGCCCGGGCAAGCCACCGCGCCCGGGCTGTCGGCAGGCAGCGGCGCGGTCGGCGGCGTGCCGTCGGCGTTGCCGGCCGCCGCGCCGATCCTCGCATCGG
>NZ_JAAGPB010000095.1:0-22462 GCF_017104585.1 Burkholderia sp. Ac-20392 | reverse complement strand
ACTGCGGCAATTGCGCGCCGAGGCATTCGGCGCGGTGGCGGAGCGCGACCTGCGCGGGCTGGCGGACGTCACCGAGGTGACGGGCGCGATGACCGATCTCGCGGAAGTGGCCGTGCAGCGCTCGCTCGCGCTGCTGTCGACGGAGCTCGAGGCGCTGTACGGCGAGCCGCGCGGCGCCGACGGCCAGCGCGTCGTGCTCGGCGTGGTCGGGATGGGCAAGCTCGGCGGCCGCGAGCTGAACGTGTCGTCGGACATCGACCTGATCTTCGTCTACGAGGACGACGGCGAGACGACCGGCGGCGCGCGCTCGCCGCTGTCCACGCAGGAATACTTCACGCGGCTCGGCCGGCGGCTGATCGGCGTATTGTCGGAAGTCACCGCCGACGGCTACGTGTTTCGCGTCGACATGCGGCTGCGTCCGAACGGCGATTCGGGGCCGCTCGTCTGCAGCCTCGGCATGCTCGAAGAATATTTCTACGTGCAGGGCCGCGAGTGGGAGCGCTACGCGTGGATCAAGGGGCGGCTCGTATCGGAAGGCGACAGCGACGCGGCGCAGCGGCTGGAGTCGCAGCTCGAGTCGATCGTCAAGCCGTTCGTGTACCGCCGCTATCTCGACTTCGGCGTGATCGGTGCGATCCGCTCGCTGCACCAGCAGATCCGGCAGGAAGCCGCGCGTCGCGCGTCGATGCGGCCCGACAAGGCCGACGACATCAAGCTCGGGCGCGGCGGGATCCGCGAGATCGAGTTCAGCGCGCAGGTGTTCCAGCTGATCCGCGGCGGTCAGGATGCGGAATTCCGCGTGCGGCCGACGCTCGCGGTGCTGCGCCATGCGCAGGCGCGCGGGCTGATCGGCGAGGATGTGCGCGCGGGCCTGACCGACGCCTATAACTTCCTGCGCACGCTCGAGCACCGGCTGCAGTACCGCAACGACGCGCAGACGCACGCGATGCCGGTCGAGCCGGACGAACGCGCGGCGCTGGCTGCATCGCTCGGCTTTGCCGACTATGCAGCGCTGATGGCGGTGCTGGACGGCCACCGCACGTTCGTCGAAGCGCAGTTCGACCAGATTTTTGCCGACAAGGCGAGCGGCGCACCGTGCGCGGCCGGCGACGACACGGCCGCCGCGTGGATCTGGAGCGGCGCGCTGGCCGACGACGGCGAGGACGACGCACTGGTCGCGCGTCTCGACGGCCTCGGCTTTACCGATCCGGCCGCGGTGCTCGGCCGGTTGCGCGCGATCTGGCAGTCGTCGCGCTACTCGGGCCTGCCGGAAAAGAGCCGGCAGCGCTTCGACAGCGTCGCGCAGCGGGCGCTCGACGCCGCGCCGAAGATCGACGCGGCGCGCCGCGACGATACGGTCGTGCGCCTGTTCGACCTGCTCGAGACGGTCAGCCGGCGCGGCGTCTATCTCGCGCTGCTGACCGAATATCCGGCCGCGCTCGACCGCGTGCTGTCGGTGCTCGGCGCGACGCGCTGGGGCGGCGGCTACCTGATCCGCCATCCGCAGCTGCTCGACGAACTGCTCGACGACGAGGCGATCGCGAGCCCGTTCGACTGGCCCGCGTTCAAGGACGCACTGCGTGCGCGCCTTGCCGCGGCCGACGGCCCCGAGCAACAGATGGACCTGTTGCGGCACGCGCAGCACGCGGAGGTATTCCGGATCCTGCTGATCGATCTGGCCGGGCAACTGTCGGTCGAACACGTGAGCGACCGGCTGTCGGAACTGGCCGACGCGGTGCTCGACGTGACGATCGAAGTCGTCTGGTCGCAGCTCGCGAAGCGCCATCGCGACGTGCCGAAGTTCGCGGTGATCGCGTACGGCAAGCTGGGCGGCAAGGAGCTCGGCTACGCATCCGATCTCGACCTGATCTTCCTGTACGACGACGCGGACGAGCGCTCGGCGGACGTCTACACGACCTTCACGCGGCGGCTGATCACGTGGCTCACCACCGCGACCGGGGCGGGCGCGCTGTTCGACATCGACCTGCGGCTGCGGCCGAACGGCGAGGCCGGGCTGCTCGTCACGGATCTCGACGCGTTCCGTCGCTACCAGTTGCGCGAGGGCGATGCCGCGAATACCGCGTGGGTCTGGGAGCACCAGGCGCTGACGCGCGCCCGTTACAGTGCGGGCGACGCGCAGATCGGCACGGACTTCGAGGCGATCCGCCAGCAGGTGCTGACGACGCCGCGCGACGGCGGCGTGCTCGCGAAGGAAATCGTCGACATGCGCGGCAAGGTGTTCGCCGGCCACCCGAACCAGACCGAGCTGTTCGACCTGAAGCACGATCGCGGCGGGATGGTCGACATCGAGTTCATCGTCCAGTACTGGGTGCTGCTGCACGCGTCGAGCGACGCCGAGCTGATCCGCAATACGGGCAACATCGCGCTGCTGCGCGAGGTCGCGCGCTTCGGGCTGATGGGCGAGGACGAGGCCGAGCGGGTCGGCGCGGCGTACCGCAAGTACCGGAAGCTGCAGCACAAGCTGCGACTCGACGGGATGGAGAAGGCGCGGGTCGATCCGGCCGTGGTGGCCGACGAGCGGGCGGCCGTGACGGCGCTGTGGACGCGCGTGTTCGGGGCGGTTGAAACGGATAATTGAAACGGCCGTTCGATGCGGTGCGGCAGCGCGGGCGAGATCGCGCCGCCGTGCCAAAAAAAGACCGGCGCGTGCGCCGGTCTTTTTGCATTCGATGAACGGAAAACGGATGGCCGGCGTCAGGCCGCCAGCATTTCCTTCGCGTGCTTGCGCGTCGTGGCCGTGATCTCGAGCCCGCCGAGCATCCGCGCGACTTCCTCGATCCGGTTGGCGCGATCGAGCGCGATGACCGACGACACCGTGCCGCCACGGTCGTCGGAGCCCTTCGCAACCTGGAAGTGGTGGTCGCCGCGCGCGGCGACCTGCGGCAGGTGCGTCACGCACAGCACTTGGCGATCGCGCCCGAGCTGGTGCAGCAGGCGGCCGACCACTTCGGCGACGCCGCCGCCGATCCCCGTATCGACTTCGTCGAAGATCAGCGTCGGCGTCGGGCTTGCCGCGCTGGCGATCACCGCGAGCGCGAGGCTGATCCGCGCGAGTTCGCCGCCCGACGCAACCTTCGCGAGCGGCCGTAGCGGCACACCAGCGTGCCCGGCGACCCGGAATTCGACCTGCTCGAGCCCGTGCGGGCCGCCGTCGGCGAGCGGCACGAGCGCGACCTCGAAGCTCCCGCCTGCCATCGACAGCTCCTGCATGCCGGCCGTGACGGCCGTGCCGAGCGTCTTGGCGGCCTGGGTGCGTGCCTTGGACAGATGCCTGGCGTCGGCGAGATAGGCTTCCCGCGCCTTGGCCTGCACCGCTTCGAGCGCGCCGAGATCGGCGGCCGCATCGAGTGCGGCGAGCTGCGCGCGGCGGGCCGCGTGTTCTTCGTGCAGCGTGTCGGGCGGCAAGCGGAACTTGCGGGCGGTCGAGTGCAGCGCATCGAGGCGCGTTTCGACCTGCGCGAGCCGTTCGGGATCGAGATCGACGCGTTGCGCATAGTGCGACAGCGAATAGACGGCTTCCTGCAGCTGGATCTCGGCCGGTTCGAGCGACGCGAGCGCGTCGCCGAGCGTGGTGTCGTAGTCGGCGAGGCTGCGCAGCTTCGACACGATCGCGCCGAGCTGCGCGAGCATCGCGTCGTCGGACTCGGACAGTGCGTTGAGCGCGCCGCGCACGCCTTCGATCAGGTTTGCCGAATGCGACAGGCGCTTGTGCTCGTTGCTGACTTCGTCCCATTCGCCGGGCTGCGGCGCGAGCTTGTCGAGCTCGGCGAGCTGCCAGGCGAGCTTTTCGCGTTCGAGCTGCAGCTCGCGCTCGTGCGCTTTTGCGGCCTCGATCGCCTGCGTCGCGTCGCGCCACACGCGCCATGCGCGCGCGACGTTTGCGGCGTCGGCGACGAGCCCCGCGTGCGTATCGAACAGCTCGCGCTGCGCGTCGGGCCGCATCAGCAGCTGGTGCGCATGCTGGCCGTGGATGTCGACGAGCATTTCGCCGAGCTCGCGCAGTTGCGCGAGCGTTGCGCTGGTGCCGTTGATGAACGCGCGCGACCGGCCGTTCGCATCGATCACGCGGCGCAGCATCACGGTGTCCTCGGCGTCGAACGCGTGTTCGTCGAGCCAGCGCGCGACGCGGTCGTGCTGCGTGAATTCGGCGGTGATGTCGGCGCGGCCGCAGCCGATGCGCACGACGCTCGCGTCGGCGCGTTCGCCGAGCGCGAGGGCAAGGGCGTCGATCAGGATCGATTTTCCGGCGCCGGTTTCGCCGGAAAAGACGGAAAAGCCGCTGTCGAATTCGAGATCGAGCGCGGCGACGATGACGAAGTCGCGGATCGAGAGGTGGCGGAGCATGGTGTCGGGCGGAGCGGCGTCAGGACGCCTTGTCGTCTTCGTTCGAGGCGTGTTCGTTCCAGTGCAGCTTCTTGCGCAGCGTTGCGTAGTAGCTGTAGCCGATCGGGTGCAGGAACGGCACCGTGTGCTTCGAGCGGCGCACCTCGATCGTGTCGTTCAGTTCGAGCGCGGTGAACGACTGCATGTCGAAGTTCACGTTGACGTCGCGCCCGCCGACGATCTGGATCGCAATCTTTGAATCGTCGGGCAGCACGATCGGCCGGTTCGACAGCGCATGCGGCGCGATCGGCACGAGCACGATGCCCGCCAGTTGCGGATGGAGGATCGGGCCGGCCGACGACAGCGCGTAAGCGGTCGAGCCGGTCGGCGTGGCGACGATCAGGCCGTCCGAACGCTGGTTGTACATGTACCGGCCGTCGACTGATGCGCGCAGCTCGACCATCCCGGAGAAGCCGCTGCGGTTCACGACGACGTCGTTGAAGGCGATCGCGTGGTAGATCGGTTCGCCGTCGCGCATGATCCGGGCTTCGAGCAGCGCGCGCTCCTCGCGCTCGAACTTGCCCGACAGGATCACCGGGACGAGCGCCTGCATGTCGGCCGCCGCGATATCGGTGATGAAGCCGAGCCGCCCGTGGTTGATCCCGATCAGCGGTGTCTTGTACGGCGCGAGCTGACGGCCGATGCCGAGCATCGTCCCGTCGCCGCCCAGCACGACCGCCACGTCGGCGCGCGCCCCGATTTCGGCCGGGGTCAGCGCCGGGTAGCCGGTGATGCCGATCTCGCGCGCGGTCTCGGCTTCGAAGACGACCTCGAAGCCCCGCTTGGCGATGCAGGCGGCCAGCGTGGCGAGCGGCTCGGCGATGTTGGGCGTGTTGCTCCGGCCGACGAGCGCGACAGTGTTGAACTGATTACCGGTTTTCATGCCGGCATTACACCATAGCTCGTTGACGAAAAGAACCGGCTGTGCGCAGGCGGGGCCGGATCGGGCCGGCCCGCGCAACGGTAGCCGACGCCACTCGCCGCGGTCGCGCGGTTGCGCTAAAATTTTCCACCATGCTAGATCCTCGCGCACGAACCCTCCTGAAAACCCTGATCGAACGGTATATCGCCGACGGTCAGCCAGTCGGATCGCGCACGTTGTCCCGTTACTCCGGGCTCGAGCTGAGCCCGGCGACGATCCGCAACGTGATGTCCGACCTGGAGGAACTCGGCCTCGTGTCGAGCCCGCACACGTCGGCCGGCCGCGTGCCGACGCCGCGCGGCTACCGGCTGTTCGTCGACACGATGCTGACGGTCGAGGCGCCGATCGACGCCGAAGCCGTCGCGCGGCAGGTGCAGAACACGCTGCAGGCCGGCGAGCCGCAGCAGCGGGTCGTGGCGGCCGCCGCGAGCGTGCTGTCGAACCTGTCGCAGTTCGCGGGCGTCGTGCTGACGCCGCGCCGCAGCCACGTGTTCAAGCAGATCGAGTTCATGCGCCTGTCGGACAAGCGCATCCTGCTGATCATCGTCACGCCCGAGGGCGACGTGCAGAACCGGATGCTCGCGACACCGCGCGATTACTCGCCGTCGCAACTGACCGAGGCGTCCAATTACATCAACGCGCATTTCGCCGGATTGTCGTTCGACGAGGTGCGCCGCCGCCTGCGCGACGAGATCGACCAGTTGCGCGGCGACATGACCGCGCTGATGCACGCGGCCGTGACGGCCAGCACCGAGGTGCCCGACACCGAGGACACCGTGCTGATTTCCGGCGAGCGCAACCTGCTCGAGGTGGCGGATCTCTCGTCCGACATGGCGCGGCTGCGCAAGCTGTTCGACGTATTCGACCAAAAGACGGGCCTCCTGCAACTGCTCGACGTGTCGAGCCACGCCCAGGGCGTGCAGATCTTCATTGGCGGCGAATCGACGCTCGTGCCGATCGAGGAAATGAGCGTCGTCACCGCGCCTTACGAGGTGAATGGGCAGATCGTCGGCACGCTCGGCGTGATCGGCCCGACCCGCATGGCGTACAACCGCGTGATACCGATCGTCGACATCACCGCGCGCCTGCTGTCGCTCACGCTGAGCCAGCAGTAGCCCGCCATCGCTAGCCCGATCCCGCCCCGTCATCGTGCCGCGACACTGCGTAAGTAGGCAGTCGGCCGAACGGCCAGCCGACCGGTGCGGGGCGGCCCGCTATAATTGAGAGCCGTCCGGTCCCGTGCCCCGAGCACGTAATTGCCCATGCGTTTCGATCTTGAGCCGCCTTCGAGCACCGCGGCTGCCCATCGCATCGGTGTGCTGCTGATCAATCTCGGCACGCCCGACGCCCCTACGCCGCGCGCGGTGCGGCGCTACCTGGCTGAATTCCTGTCGGATCCGCGGGTCGTCGAGATCCCGCAGGCCGTCTGGCAAGTGCTGCTGCGCACACTGATCCTGCCGCTGCGCGGCCGTGCGTCCGCCAAAAAATACGCGGCGGTCTGGATGCCTGAGGGCTCGCCGCTGCGCGTGCACACGGAGCGCCAGACGGACAGCGTGCGGCATCTGCTCACGTCGAACGGCTATCACGTGACGGTCGACTACGCGATGCGCTACGGCAGCCCGAACATTTCGCACGCGCTCGCGCAGTTCAAGCGTGCGGGCGTCGAGCGCGTGCTGCTGATGCCGATGTACCCGCAATACTCGGCGTCGACCACGGCCACGGCCTTCGACGCCGCTTTCGACGCGCTCGCGCGCATGCGCAACCAGCCCGAGGTGCGCACGGTGCGGCACTACGCCGACCATCCGGCCTATATCCATGCGCTGGCCGAGCAGGTGCGCCAATATTGGGCGCAGCACGGCCGGCCCGATTTCGCGGCCGGCGACAAGCTCGTGCTGAGCTTTCACGGCGTGCCGAAGCGCACGCTCGACCTCGGCGACCCCTATCACGACCAGTGCCAGCAGACGGGTGCGCTGCTGATGGCCGCGCTCGGGCTGTCGACAACCGAATGCCGCGTCACGTTCCAGTCGCGTTTCGGCAAGGCCGAATGGCTGCAGCCTTACACCGCGCCGACGCTGCGCGAGTTCGGCGAGGCCGGCGTGCGGCGGGCCGACGTGTTCTGTCCCGGTTTCACGGCCGACTGCCTGGAGACGATCGAGGAGATCGGCATGGAAGTGCGCGACGAGTTCCTCGCCGGCGGCGGCAAGGCGTTCCACCGCATTCCGTGCCTGAACGGCGCGCCCGCGTGGATCGGCGCGCTCGGCGAGATCGTCGCCGAGAATCTGCAGGGCTGGCCGGTCAGGGCCGCGCAGCCCGAAACGGTGAGCTGAGATGAAACGACCCCCACGCTCACTTCGTTCACTGCCCCCCGAGGGGGCGGTCAGCCTCCTTGGGGCGGCCCGGCGGAGGCTGCGATGAATTACAAGATATCGACCGAACCGGGCGCGAAGCTGCGCATCGACAAATGGCTATGGGCGGCCCGGTTCTTCAAGACGCGCTCGCTTGCGACCGATGCGGTCGACAAGGGGCACGTGAAGATCGGCGGCGCGGCGGTCAAGCCTGCGAAGGAAGTGCGCGTGGGCGACGAGGTCGAGATTGCGATCGACGGCATCGTCTGGCACATTGCCGTGCTCGGTGTGTGCGACGTGCGCGGGCCGGCGAGCGTCGCGCAGACGCTTTACGCGGAAACGGAAGCGGGGCGGGCCGCGCGGCTCGCCGAACTGGAGCGGCGCCGCACGTATCGCGAGCCGGCGGCGGAATTGCACGGCCGGCCGACGAAGCGCGACCGGCGCATCATCGACAGATTTTCTGGTGGGAGCTGAACATCTGGTCGAACGTCGCCCGCGCACTCCCGTATTCGGTCGTGCGGTCGGTAACGGCTCCGGACAGGCAGATGGTGGTGGTGCCGGCAATGAGTACCAGCGCGACCACCGAGATCGCAAAGGTCAGTTTCACGGTACTCCCCTCGAGAAGAAGGGTGAAAACGGCGCCAGGTGGATGTCAGGCGGCGGTCAGCTAGGGGTAAACACGCTTTTCCGACGCTTGAGTGGAGTGTAGTGCAGCGGGCCTGTGCCAAGCTAGTACTTGCCAGGTAAGCGTTGTTACAGCCCGTTTCGCCCGATCTGGCGGACTATGCGGGCAATGCCCCGGCGTGACGCGCGGTTGTTTCGCGGCATTGGTGAATGCCGGCGAATAACCCTCTTGAAATCGTAGTTTTCACCCTTATTTGCACCAGCAATGTGCGGTGCCACCGGATATACGATCCGGCGGTTGCCGATTTGGCTTCAACCTCTAATCGACTTTCAGCGACATGGAAAACACGCAAGAGAACCCGGCTACCCCATCGGCCGAAGATATCGGCAGCGAGAAGCAGACGGCGCAAGGCGCCGCTCCCGCCGCCGAAGCAGCCGACGCGGCGCTCGCGGAGGCTCAAGCCAAGGTCGCCGAGCTGCAGGAGAGCTTCCTGCGGGCGAAGGCCGAGACCGAGAACGTCCGCCGCCGCGCGCAGGACGACGTCTCGAAGGCGCACAAGTTCGCGATCGAGAGCTTTGCAGAGCACCTGCTGCCCGTGCTGGACAGCCTGGAAGCGGCCGTCAACGACACGTCCGGCGACATCGCGAAGGTGCGTGAAGGCGTCGAACTGACGCTGCGCCAGCTGATGAGCGCGCTCGAGAAGGGCCGTGTCGTCGCGCTGAACCCGGTCGGCGAGAAGTTCGATCCGCACCAGCACCAGGCAATTTCGATGGTGCCGGCCGAGCAGGAGCCGAACACCGTCGTCGCCGTGCTGCAAAAGGGTTACACGATCGCCGACCGCGTGCTGCGTCCGGCGCTCGTCACCGTCGCGCAGCCGAAGTAAGGCCGTCGCGATGCTGCCCGCCGGCGTCGATCCGGCCATGTTCGACGCCCCGAAGGAAGTCCCCTTGGGCGGCGCGTTCGACATGCAGGCGCTGGACGCCGGCACGTTCGACGCGGCGATCGACGGCGCGGGCGATGCGCTCGCGGTGGTGTTCTTCTGGGGCGTCGACTGCTTCAACTGCGAGATCGCGAAGAAGGCGATGCTCGCCCAGCCCGACGCGATCCACGCGCTGGACCTGAAGTGGTTCCATTGCAACGTGTACGAACACCACCAGCTGGGGCGCCGCTTCGGGCTGTACGGCGTGCCGACGTGGTTCTTCTTCCACCGCGGCAAGCGGCTCGGCCGCGCGACGGGCTGGCATGGCCTCGCGCAGTTCCAGGCAGCGGTGTCGGCGGCACGCGCGAAAATCGCCGCGGCGGGTGGCGATCCGCCGGGCGGCGATCCGCTAGCCGGCGGCGATTGAAAAAATTTAATATCCGCATCGCTCGTCGGGTCTTGAAAACGGACCGGACGGACGCATTTCGGGAACAGAGTTGAATTCTGGCGCGCAAAACCGCCCCAAAACGCGGGGTTTTGCGCAGCAAACAAGCATTTCTGGAGATTAGGAAAAAATGGGAAAGATCATCGGTATTGACCTCGGCACCACGAACTCGTGCGTCGCCATCATGGAAGGCAACCAGGTCAAGGTCATCGAGAACTCGGAAGGCACGCGCACCACGCCGTCGATCATCGCCTACATGGACGACAACGAAGTGCTCGTCGGCGCGCCGGCCAAGCGTCAGTCGGTGACCAACCCGAAGAACACGCTGTTCGCAGTGAAGCGCCTGATCGGCCGCCGCTTCGAAGAGAAGGAAGTCCAGAAGGACATCGGCCTGATGCCGTACACCATCGTCAAGGCCGACAACGGCGATGCATGGGTTGAAGCACACGGCGAAAAGCTCGCGCCGCCGCAGGTTTCGGCGGAAGTGCTGCGCAAGATGAAGAAGACGGCCGAAGACTACCTCGGCGAGCCGGTCACGGAAGCCGTGATCACGGTGCCGGCGTACTTCAACGACAGCCAGCGCCAGGCAACCAAGGACGCCGGCCGCATCGCGGGCCTCGAAGTCAAGCGGATCATCAACGAGCCGACCGCAGCCGCGCTCGCGTTCGGCCTCGACAAGGTCGAGAAGGGCGACCGCAAGATCGCCGTGTATGACCTCGGCGGCGGTACGTTCGACGTGTCGATCATCGAAATCGCGGACGTCGACGGCGAAATGCAGTTCGAAGTGCTGTCGACCAACGGCGACACGTTCCTCGGCGGCGAAGACTTCGACCAGCGCATCATCGATTACATCATCGGCGAATTCAAGAAGGAGCAAGGCGTCGACCTGTCGAAAGACGTCCTCGCGCTGCAGCGCCTGAAGGAAGCCGCTGAAAAGGCGAAGATCGAGCTGTCGTCGAGCCAGCAGACCGAAATCAACCTGCCGTACATCACGGCGGATGCGTCGGGCCCGAAGCACTTGAACCTGAAGATCACCCGCGCGAAGCTGGAAGCGCTGGTGGAAGACCTCGTCGAGCGCACGATCGAACCGTGCCGCATCGCGATCAAGGACGCAGGCGTCAAGGTGTCGGACATCGACGACGTGATCCTGGTCGGCGGCCAGACGCGTATGCCGAAGGTGCTGGAGAAGGTGAAGGAATTCTTCGGCAAGGATCCGCGTCGTGACGTGAACCCGGACGAGGCTGTCGCAGTTGGCGCGGCGATCCAGGGCCAGGTCCTGTCGGGCGACCGCAAGGACGTGCTGCTGCTCGACGTGACCCCGCTGTCGCTCGGCATCGAGACGCTCGGCGGCGTGATGACGAAGATGATCAGCAAGAACACGACGATCCCGACGAAGCACGCTCAGGTGTACTCGACGGCGGACGACAACCAGGGCGCCGTGACGATCAAGGTGTTCCAGGGCGAACGCGAAATGGCAGCCGGCAACAAGCTGCTCGGCGAGTTCAACCTCGAAGGCATCCCGCCGGCACCGCGTGGCGTGCCGCAGATCGAAGTGACCTTCGACATCGACGCGAACGGCATCCTGCACGTCGGCGCGAAGGACAAGGCGACCGGCAAGGAAAACAAGATCACGATCAAGGCGAACTCGGGTCTGTCCGAAGCTGAAATCGACCAGATGATCAAGGACGCGGAAGCAAACGCAGCGGAAGACCACAAGCTGCGCGAGCTGGCTGATTCGCGCAACCAGGGCGACGCGCTGGTCCACAGCACGAAGAAGGCGCTGACCGAGTACGGCGACAAGCTGGACGCGGGCGAGAAGGAAGCCATCGAAGCGTCGCTGAAGTCGCTCGAGGAACTGCTGAAGGACTCGTCGGCCGACAAGGCTGCGATCGACGCGAAGGTCGAGGAGCTCGGCAAGGTGTCGCAGAAGCTCGGCGAAAAGATGTACGCCGACATGCAGGCCCAGCAAGCAGGTGCGGCCGGCGCAGCGGGTGCAGCGGAAGGCGCGGCCCACGCGGGCGGCGCGCAGCAGGCTGCCGACGATGTCGTCGACGCCGAGTTCAAGGAAGTGAAGAAGGACTAAGCCGGGTTGCCCCGGTGCCGCACGCCGCGCGCGCAACCCGCGCGCGGCGCGGCTGACGGGTTGGCTGACAAGCGGTCTGTCTTTCCTTCCGGATGGCCGGATCGACTCCACGCCTGGCGGGCTTCGCGGCCCTCCGGGCACATTTGTTTTTTGGCGGGTGCTGCACGAGCCGTCCGTAGACGGGCGCAGTGCCAGACGAGTCGAGAGACTTTACTGCAGGCGAAAGGAGCCGCCGCGTGCGCGATGCGTGGCGGCACAGTGAATCGATATGGCGAAACGGGATTACTACGAGGTTCTGGGCGTCGCGAAGAATGCGGGCGACGACGAAATCAAGAAGGCGTATCGCAAGCTTGCGATGAAGTATCACCCTGACCGCAATCCGGACAACAAGGATGCGGAAGAGCATTTCAAGGAGGTGAAGGAAGCCTATGAAATGCTGTCGGACGGCCAGAAGCGGGCAGCGTACGACCAGTACGGCCACGCGGGCGTCGATCCGAACATGGGCGGTGCGGGCGCACAGGGCTTCGGCGGTTTCGCGGACGCGTTCGGCGACATCTTCGGCGACATCTTCGGCCAGGCAGCGGGCGGCGCCGCGCGCGGCGGCCGTGGCGGCCCGCAGGTGTATCGCGGTGCCGACCTGCGCTACAGCATGGAAATCACGCTCGAGCAGGCCGCACACGGCTACGACACGCAGATCCGCGTGCCGAGCTGGGTGTCGTGCGAGGTCTGCCACGGGTCGGGCGCGAAGCCCGGCACGAAGCCGGAAACCTGCCCGACCTGTCACGGCCAGGGCACGGTGCGCATGTCGCAGGGCTTCTTCAGCATCCAGCAGACCTGCCCGAAGTGCCACGGCACGGGCACCTACATCCCCGAGCCGTGCGTGCATTGCCACGGGTCGGGCAAGGTGAAGGAAACCAAGACGCTCGAAGTGAAGATCCCGGCCGGGATCGACGACGGGATGCGGATCCGCTCGGCCGGCAACGGCGAGCCGGGCATCAACGGCGGGCCGCCGGGCGACCTGTACGTCGAGATCCACATCAAGCCGCACTCGGTGTTCGAGCGCGACGGCGACGATCTCCACTGCCAGATGCCGATCCCGTTCACGACCGCCGCACTCGGCGGCGAGATCGAGGTGCCGACGTTGGCCGGCCGTGCGTCGTTCCCGGTGCCGGAAGGCACGCAGTCGGGCAAGACGTTCCGCCTGCGCGGCAAGGGCATCAAGGGGCTGCGTTCGAGCATCGCGGGCGATCTGTACGTCCACGTGCAGGTCGAGACGCCGGTGAAGCTGACCGACAACCAGCGCGACCTGCTCAAGCAGTTCGAGAAGTCGCTGGCCGAGGGCGGCGCGCGTCACAGCCCGCAGAGCAAGAGCTGGTTCGACCGTGTGAAGAGCTTCTTCGAGTAACTCGAGTAACAGCATGACTGATGGCAACGAGAGCGCGTCGTTCGCGCTCTTGGACGATTGCGACTCGACCGCGCTCGCGCGGTCGAGTCGTTTGTATTCGGGGTTCGTGCGCGAACGTGTGTGCACGGATCCGGCTCGACTCGACGAGGTCGACGCGGCCGTGGCGCAGGATCTGCGCGACGGGCTGCATGCGGTCGTCGTTGGCGATTACGAATTCGGACGCAATCTGCAACGAGCGCAGCCGGGCCATGCCCCGCTGCGCTTTTTGCTGTATGCGCGCTGCGAGCGCCTGTCGCGGGACGAAGTCAACGCGTGGCTCGCGCAGCAGGATGGCGGCGGCACGCCGTCGATCGCGGGCGTCGCGCATGTCGGGAAGAGCGTGTCGCGCGATGCGTTCGACGCGGCGATCGCGGCGGTGCACGACGCGCTGCGCGCGGGCGATTCGTATCAGGTCAACTACACGTACCGGCTGAACTTCGACGTGTTCGGCACGCCGCTCGCGCTGTACCGGCGGCTGCGTGCGCGCCAGCCCGTGCGCTACGGCGCACTGATCGCGCTGCCCGATGGTGCGTGGGTCGTGTCGTGCTCGCCCGAGCTGTTCGTCGAGAAGCACGGCGATGTACTGCGTGCGCGGCCGATGAAGGGCACGGCACCGCGTTCGGCCGATCCTCGCGACGATGCGGCGGCGGCCACGTTCCTCGCGAACGATCCGAAGAACCGTGCGGAAAACGTGATGATCGTGGATCTGCTGCGCAACGACGTGTCGCGGATCGCGCGCACCGGGACGGTCCGCGTGCCGGCGCTGTTCTCAGTCGAGCCGTATGCGTCGGTGTGGCAGATGACGTCGACGGTCGAGGCCGGCTGGCGCGACGGGACGACGTTCGCGCAGATGCTGCGCGCGCTGTTTCCGTGCGGATCGATCACGGGCGCGCCGAAGTACAAGACGATGCAGCTGATCGACGCGATCGAGTCGACGCCGCGCGGGCTCTATACGGGCGCGATCGGCTGGCTTGACGCTGCGAAGCAACGCGCGGATTCCGACGCGCCAGGTGATCGCCTGGCAGGTTGTGGCGATTTCTGCCTGTCGGTCGCGATCCGTACGCTGACGCTCGATGCCGCCGGCGAAGGTGATGGCAGTGCCGGTGTGGCCGATACCGAAACACGTGATCCGGCAACGGCAATCGCCGGCCGGCGCCGCGGCACGATGGGTGTCGGCGCGGGCATCGTGCTCGACAGTGTCGCGGCCGACGAATATGCGGAGTGCGAATTGAAAGCGCGATTCCTGACGGACGCCGATCCCGGCTTCCAGCTGTTCGAAACGACCGCCGCCACGCGTGCGGACGGCATCCGGCATCTCGATCGCCATCTCGCGCGGCTCCAGCGTAGCGCGGATGCGTTCGGCTTCCGCTTCGACACCGATGCGTTGCGTCGCGAAATCGACGCGCGTTGCGCGGCGCTCGACGGCGACGGCGCTTACCGGATGAAGCTTGCGCTCGCGAAGGACGGCACGATCGAGATCATCGCGGCACCGCTCAAGCCGCTGCCGGCAGGGCCGGTCGGCGTGCTGCTGGCGTCCGCGCACGGCTTCGCACCGACTCGTGCGGGCGATGCGCTGCTGCTGCACAAGACCACACGCCGCGCCGAATACGATCGCGCGTGGCAGGCGGCGGAGGCGCTTGGCGGCTTCGACATGCTGTTCGTCAACGAGCGCGGCGAGGTGACGGAAGGCGGCCGCTCGAACCTGTTCGTGAAGCTCGACGGCCGGTGGGTGACGCCGCCGCTCGAGTCCGGCGTGCTGCCGGGTGTGATGCGCGGCGTGCTGCTCGACGATCGTGCGTTCGGCGCGACGGAACGGGTCGTGACCCGCGACGATCTCGCGCGTGCGGAGGGACTGTTGCTGACCAACGCGCTGCGCGGCGCGCTCGACGCGGTACTGAAGTGAAGTAGCCGCCGGATAATCGATCAGTGCTGGCAGCGTAGGAAAGAAAAAGCGCGGCGCCCCGCAAAGGGCGCCGCGCTTTTTTTCGTCGAGGTGCCGGCGAACGCATCGCCGGCACCGCGCCGGACGTCAGAACGAATGCTCGGGGCCGGGGAACGAACCGTCCTTCACCGCGCGCACGTACGCTTCGACGGCCGCCTGGATGTTCGGCTCGCCCTGCATGAAATCCTTCACGAAACGCGGTCGCTTGCCGGGGAACACGCCGAGCATGTCGTGCAGCACGAGCACCTGGCCCGAGCAGTCGGCGCCCGCGCCGATGCCGATCGTCGGCACGCGCAGCATCTGCGTGACTTCGGACCCGATCAGCGTCGGCACGGCTTCGAGCAGCACGACCTGCGCACCGGCCGCTTCGACTGCGCGCGCGTCGCGCAGCAGTTGCGCGGCCCCGGCTTCGGTCTTGCCCTGCACCTTGAAGCCGCCGAACGCGTGCACCGACTGCGGCGTGAGGCCTACGTGCGCACACACGGGCACCGCGCGCTCGACGAGGAAGCGGATCGTCTCGGCGAGCCATTCGCCGCCTTCGAGCTTGACCATCTGCGCACCGGCGCGCATCAGCTTGACGCTGCTTGCGAATGCCTCGGCCGGCGTGCCGTACGTGCCGAACGGCAGGTCGGCCATAATCAGCGCGCGCGGCTGCGCACGGGCGACACAGGCGGTGTGATACGCGATGTCGTCGAGCGACACGGGCAGCGTGGTCGTGTGACCCTGCAGCACGTTGCCGAGCGAATCGCCGATCAGCAGCACGTCGACGCCCGAACGGTCGAGCAGTGCGGAAAAGCTCGCGTCGTAGCAGGTGAGCATCGCGATCTTCTCGCCGGCGTCGCGCATTGCCTGCAGCTTGGGCACCGTGACGGCAGGCCGGCTCGATTCCTGGAGATAGGTCATGGGAAATCCGGTTTCGAATGGGTGAAGAACAACAGGCGAGGACGCGTCAGCGCGTCGTCTCGCCCTTGACGAAGAATTCCTTGCGACCGCGCATCGTCTCGATGCGCTCGATCAGCAGGGCGAGATCTTCGGGGGAATCCAGCGGGTTCAGGTGTTCCGCGGCGACCGTCAGCACCGGCGTGCGGTCGTAGTGGTAGAAGAATTCGTTGTACGCGTCGACGAGCGAGCGCAGGTACGCGTCGCTGATCTGCAGCTCCATCGGCAGCCCGCGCTTCTGGATGCGCGAGAACAGCACTTCAGGGCTCGCCTGCAGATAGACGACGAGGTCGGGCGACGGCGCCTGCGGCACGTCCACGTGCGTCGCGACCGACCGATAGAGCTGCCACTCGTCTTCCGGCAGGTTCAGCCGCGCGAAGATGTCGTTCTTCTGCGGCATGAAATCGGCGATGACCGGGCGGCCCGTTTCGAGCGCACCGATCAGCTCGCGCGCCTGCTGCGCACGCTGCAGCGCGAACGACAGCTGCACGGGCAGCGCGTAGCGCGCGGTGTCGCGATAGAAGCGTTCGAGGAACGGGTTGTCCTGCGGGCGTTCGAGCAGCGTCTGCATCGACCAGCGTTCTGCGAGCAGGCGCGCGAGCGTCGTCTTGCCAACGCCGATCGGGCCTTCGATCACGAGATAGCGGTGCGGGGCGCGCAGGTCGGGCGCGGTGACGGTGAGGGGAGTCGGGGTCATCGGCAGCGGTTCTTGTCGGCGTCTTCGCTGGCAGCGAGCGCCTTCTGCATCAGGCACTGGCAGGTCTGCACCTTCTCGACGCGCTGGTCCGCGACGGCGGCGAGGTAGGCATCGGCACGGCCGCGCGCGGGGATGTCGAGTGCCGGCTCGATCTCGACGAGCGGCACGAGCGCGAACGCACGGTCGGTGAGGCGCGGGTGCGGGACGATCAGGTCAGGCTCATCGATCGAATCGTCGCCGAACAGCAGGATGTCGAGATCGAGCGTGCGTGGCGCGTTGCGATACGGACGCTCACGGCCGAAGTGATGTTCGATCTTCTGGCAAAGCGCGAGCAGCTCGCGGGCCGACAGCGTCGTGTCGAGCTTGACGACACAGTTGTAGTAGTCGTCGCCGCCCGCTTCGAAGGGCGCCGTGCGATACAGGCTCGATTTGCCGAGGATCGAGATGGTGCGCTGCTGCGCGAGGCACACCACCGCGTCCTTCAGGGTCTGGCGCGCATCGCCGAGATTCGCCCCCAGTCCGATATATGCAACCGTCATGGCATCACTTCCTACGTCGTTCGCCGGCGAGCGCGTCAGTCGTCGGAACCGCCCGAGGCGTCCGGTGCCTGCTCGGCAGCACCTTCACCCGGCTTGCGGTTTCGCACGCCGCCGCGGCGGCGCCGCTTGCGGGGCGATTTTTCCTTCGTGCCGCCCTGCGTGAGCAATGTCTCGCGAGCAGCCGCGTCGCCTTCGATGAAATCCGTCCACCACTGTCCGACTTCCGTATCGAGCTCGCCGGATTCGCAGCGTAACAGGAGGAAATCATACCCCGCTCTAAACCTTTGGTGTTCCAGCAGCCGCATCGCGCTGCGGCCCGAGCGTTTCTCGAGGCGCAGCTGCAGGCCCCAGATCTCGCGCATGTCGGCCGAATAACGCTTGTGGATCGCGAGTTTCTCGGTCTGCATGTCGAGCACGTCGTCCATCGCGCGATGGAGCGCCGGCACCGGGATTTCGCCTTCGGCCGTGTATTGCTCGAAGCGCTGGCGCATGTCGTGCCACAGCAGCGTCGCGAACAGGAAGCCCGGCGAGACCGGCTTGCCGGCGCGCACGCGTGCATCGGTGTTGTTCAGCGCGAGCGTGATGAACTTCTCGCCCTGCGGCTGTTCGAGCACGACGTCGAGCAGCGGCAGCAGCCCGTGGTGCAGGCCTTCCTTGCGCAGCCGCTTCAGGCACGCGAGTGCGTGGCCCGACAGCAGCAGCTTCAGCATTTCGTCGAACAGGCGCGCGGCCGGCACGTTGTTGATCAGGTCGGCGAGCGCGTTGATCGGCTCGCGCGTGTGCGGCTCGATCTCGAAATCGAGCTTCGCCGCGAAGCGCACGACGCGCAGCATCCGCACCGGATCCTCGCGGAAGCGCGTGGCCGGATCGCCGATCATCCGCAACAGGCGGGCGCGGATGTCGGCCATCCCGTCGTGGTAGTCGAGCACCGTCTGCGTCGACGGGTCGTAGTACATCGCATTGATCGTGAAGTCGCGGCGCGCGGCGTCTTCGTGCTGCTCGCCCCACACGTTGTCGCGCAGCACGCGGCCGCTCGCGTCGACCGCGTGCGTGCGGCGATCGAGTTCGTCGCGCTTCAGGCGCTTCGGCGGCTCGGCAGCGGCCGCCTCGGGCGGCGCATCGACCAGCGCGCGGAACGTCGACACCTCGATCAGCTCCTGGCCGAACTGCACGTGCACGATCTGGAAACGGCGGCCGATCAGGCGCGCGCGGCGGAACAGGCGCTGCACCTCGGTCGGCGTTGCGTCGGTTGCGACGTCGAAGTCCTTCGGCGCGATGCCGAGCAGCAGGTCGCGTACCGCGCCGCCGACGATGAACGCACGGAAGCCTGCCTGCTGCAGCGTGTCGGTCACGCGCACGGCATTCTTCGAGATCAGCGCCGGGTTGATGCCGTGCACGCTGACCGGCACGACGGTCGGTTCGTGGTTGCTGCGCGGTTTCTTCGCGCCGCCACTACGGGCGCCCTTCGGAGCGCGCGGGGTAGCCGGGGCCGCTTCGTCGGCCGGGGCCGTTGCGGGAGACGTTTGCTCGGTTTCGTCCTGGCCGAGCAGCTTGCGGATGAATTTTTTGATCACGACGTTCAGAAGAGATCGAGGATGCGCCAGCCGCGGTTGCTTGCATGCGCGCGCAGCGTGTCGTCAGGGTTGGTCGCGATCGGGTCGGTGACTTTCTCGAGCAACGGGATGTCGTTGTGCGAGTCGCTGTAGAAATAGGTGTGCGTGAAGTCGCTCCATTGCTTGCCGAGCGACGCGAGCCACGCTTCGGTCCGCACGATCTTGCCTTCGCGATAGCTCGGCGTGCCGGTCGGCCGGCCCGTGTACGGCGAATCGGGATGCCCGTCGGTCGTTTCGACTTCGCAGGCGATCAGCGTGTCGACGCCGAACGCGGAGGCGATCGGGCGCGTGATGAATTCGTTGGTCGCCGTCACGACGCAGCACAGGTCGCCTGCATCGAGGTGCTTGCGCACGAGCTCGAGCGCGGCGGGCGTCATTGCGGGCCGGATCACCTCGTGCATGTACTGCGCGTGCCATTCGGCGAGTTGCGCGCGCGAATATTTTGCGAGCGGCGTGAGCATCGCCGTGAGGTACGCGTGGATGTCGAGCTTGCCGGCCTTGTAGTCGGCGAAGAACTGATCGTTCTGACGCGAGAAGCTTTCCGCGTCGACGATGCCGAGCTTCACCATGAAGCGGCCCCATTCGTGGTCGCTATCGGTCGTGATCAGCGTGTGATCGAGGTCAAAGAGTGCCAGATTAGTCATGGAAGCGCATTTTACTCGAAGCGGTTCGGGCCCGTGCCCGGTGGTGTGATGTCGTCGCCGGGACGCGCCAACATGCGGCGCAGCAACGGCAGCGTGACGGCGCGTTTCTGCTCGAGCGAAAAGCGGTCGAGCGCGTCGAGCAGCGCCATCAGGCTCGGCATGTCGCGGCGGAAATGGGTCAGCAGATAGGCGGCGATGTCATCGGTGAGCGCGATCCCGCGCTCCTTCGCCGCGAGCTTGAGCACGGCGATCTTGCCGGCGTCGGACGGCGGCGACAGGTGGAACACGAGCCCCCAGCCGAGGCGCGTGCGGAGATCCTCGCGCACGTCGAGCGCGAGCGGCGCCGCGGGGCCTGCCGCGACGAACGCGCTCGACGGGTGCGCGCGTACTTCGTTGAACAGGTTGAACAGCGCGACCTGCTGCGTGTCGCTCATCCGGTCGCAGTCGTCGATCGCGTAGATGCCGATGCGCGGGTCGAACGTGAACGCGCCGAGCGGGCTTTGCGGCGTCAGGTAGCGCGCATAGCCGTACGACGCGTCGCTCACGAGCGCCTGCAGCAGATGGGTGCGGCCGCAGCCGGGCTCGCCCCAGATGTAGAACGACCGATCCGGCACGGGGCCCGCCGCGAGCGCGAGGTCGAGCTTCTGCAGGCGCGAGATGAGCTCGTCGTTCTCCTCGTTCATGATGAAGTTGTCGAACGTGGCGGGCGGCGGCGTGCCGAGATCGAGCGTCAGTTGACGGGACACAACAGTCACAATGCGGGTCGGTTGAAAATACGCGTGCCGTACGCCGGGCACGCGCCGGGAACTGCGCCTTCACGGGCTTCACGCGCGACCGTACGCACGGCGCCACGCCGGTTTCGGCGCGGTTCGCTCGGCGATGAAAACGGGGACGTGTTGACCAAGATGCAATCCCTGACGATTCGGTGCTGGGAATTCCGGCCAACGGGCCGGGTTCGGGTAAAATCGCATTTTACCGACCTTCTCGCATTCCCCCATGAATCCTCCGAAATCCGCTCCTGACGCTCAGGGTCTGTCCTATCGCGACGCAGGCGTCGACATCGACGCGGGCGACGCGCTCATCGACAAGATCAAGCCTTTTGCGAAGAAAACCCTGCGCGACGGCGTGCTCGGCGGCATCGGCGGGTTCGGCGCGCTGTTCGAAGTGCCGAAGAAGTACAAGGAACCCGTGCTCGTCTCGGGCACCGACGGCGTGGGCACCAAGCTCAAGCTGGCGTTTCATCTGAACAAACACGACACCGTCGGCCAGGATCTCGTCGCGATGAGCGTGAACGACATCCTCGTGCAGGGCGCCGAGCCGCTGTTCTTCCTCGACTACTTCGCGTGCGGCAAGCTTGACGTCGACACCGCGGCAACGGTCGTCAAGGGCATCGCGCAGGGTTGCGAACTGTCGGGCTGCGCGCTGATCGGCGGTGAAACGGCCGAAATGCCGGGCATGTACCCGGACGGCGAATACGACCTGGCCGGCTTCGCGGTCGGCGCGGTCGAGAAGAGCAAGATCATCGACGGCAGCACGATCGCCGAAGGCGACGTGGTGCTGGGCCTCGCATCGAGCGGCATCCACTCGAACGGCTTCTCGCTCGTGCGCAAGATCATCGAGCGCGCGAACCCCGACCTGTCGGCCGATTTCCACGGCCGCTCGCTGGCCGACGCGCTGATGGCGCCGACCCGCATCTACGTGAAGCCGCTGCTCGCGCTGATGCAGAAGCTGTCGGTGAAGGGCATGGCGCACATCACGGGCGGCGGTCTCGTCGAGAACATTCCGCGCGTGCTGCGCGAAGGCCTCACCGCCGAGCTCGACCAGAACGCCTGGCCGCTGCCGCCGCTGTTCAAGTGGCTGCAGGAGCACGGCGGTGTCGCCGATGCAGAAATGCACCGCGTGTTCAACTGCGGCATCGGCATGGCCGTGATCGTTTCGGCGGCCGATGCCGACGCAGCGATCGCCGACCTGACCGCCGCCGGCGAACAGGTGTGGAAGATCGGCACCGTGCGTGCGACTCGTGAAGGCGAGGCGCAGACGGTCGTGGTCTGACGCACCGCCAGCAGCAGATGCAGCAAGGAAAGCCGCCCGGAGTCGATCCGGGCGGCTTTTTTTTTCGGGTGTTGCGTGGCATACGGACGTGCGCCGATGAAGGAGGGAATCACGATGACCGAGGACGAACACGCGATCCGCGCGCTCGTGGACAACTGGTTCGTGTCGAGCCGGCGCGGCGATCTGGCAACCGTGCTCGACCTGATCGCCGACGACGCGATCTTCATGGTGGCCGGCAAGCCGCCGTTCGACAAGGCGGCGTTTGCGGCCGCGTCCCGTGACGCGAACGCCGGAGGCGGCAACGCGCCGAAGATCGACGGCCGCTACCGGATCGACGAGCTGCGCGTGTTGGGCGACTGGGCGTACATGCGCAATTTCATTGAGATCGACGCGACCCCGCCGGACGGCGAGACGATCCGCCGGTCGGGCCATACGCTGACCATCTTCCGCAAGACCGACGGCCGCTGGCAGCTCGTGCGCGATGCGAATCTCGTGACGCTCGCGCATTGAACCCTGCGGTGGGCGGGACGATACCCGCTGGCGCTCATGCGGACGGCCGTGTCGCGCCGGCTGGCCGCGCACCGGCCAGCAACGGCGGGACGAGCAGATAAAGCAGCGCGGCCACGGCCCAGACGAGCCCCGGCCACGTCGCGCGTGTCGCTGCATAGGTCGCAGTGACGACCAGCGGCCCCGCGACGCCGATCAGGCTCGCCACGCTCGCAAGTGCGCCTTGCAGTTCGCCCTGGCGCGCATCGTCGACCTGTCGCGCGAGCATCGCCTGCAGGGCCGGCAGCGTCATCCCGCCCGCGGCGAACAGCGGCAGCAGCGCGAACGGCACCCACGCGGCGA
>NZ_JAAGPB010000973.1:0-1606 GCF_017104585.1 Burkholderia sp. Ac-20392 | reverse complement strand
CGATCTCGGCCACGGCGACGCGCGCGCCGGCCGCGCCGAACGCTTCCGCGCACGCACGGCCGATGCCCGCGCCGCCGCCGGTGATCAACACGGTCTTGCCGGTGAATGAAATCATCGATGGACTCCTTTGAACGGGAAAGCGGCGCGTCGCGTCACAGCGACGACACCAGTTGCGCGTTGTCGATCCGCAGCTCCGCACCGTTCACGAAACGCGATTCGTCGGACGCGAGGAACAGCACGAGATTCGCGACGTCCTGCGGGTCGCACATGCGCGCCATCGGATCGCTGCCGATGCCGAGCGCGGCCGGGTCGAGATCGGGCATCAGCGCCTGCGTCATCGGCGTCCAGATCCCGTCCGGATGGATCGAGTTGCAGCGGATCCGGTAGCCGCTGCGCTTGCAGTGCACCGCGACGCTGCGCGCGAGCGCCGTCACCGCGCCTTTCGACCCGGTGTACGCGCACATCATCGGCAACCCGCCGAGCGCGGCGACCGACGACATCATCACGATCGAGCTCGGCGTGTCGTTGCCCTTCATCGCGCCGATCGCGTACTTGCAGCCGAGGAAATAACCATCGGCATTGGTGCGCATCACGCGCCGCCACGTGTCGAGGCTCGTGTCCTCGATCGAGCCGACCGGGCAGATCGCCGCATTGTTGACGAGTACATCGAGACGGCCGAAGCGGTCGAGCGTCGATGCGATCGCATGCTGCCAACCGGCTTCGTCGGCGATGTCGTGGTGGACGAACAGCGCGGCGTCGCCGATCTCGCGTGCGAGCGTACGGCCTGCGTCCTCGTCGATGTCGGTCAGCACGACACGCGCGCCTTCGGCGGCGAGCAGCAGCGCATCCGCGCGGCCGACGCCGCTCGCCGCGCCGGTGACCAGCGCGACCTTGTTTGCGACTCGATTCATGTTCGGTCGAATTCCTTTGACGTTGAAAGAAGGCAGGCACTCATGCGGCGCCCGGCACGCGGCCGGCCTTGATCGCGTCGAGCGCGGCCGTGCCGTAGATCTGCGCGATCGTGTCGTCGACGCGCGGGTTGGTGCGCAGCTCATGGCCGCCGTCAACCGCGAAGCTCTGGCCGGTCACCCAGCCCGACTCGGGGCCGGCGAGATAGCGCACCGCATGCGCGATCGCTTCCGGCTCGCCGAGCGTGCCGAGCGGAATCTGTTCGAGAAAGCTGTCGACGAGCGCGCGGTTGTCGAACATCGGCGCGGTGGCTTCGGAGCGCGTGAGGCCCGGGCGCACCGCGTTCACGCGGATCTTCGCGCCGGCCAGTTCCTCGGCCGCGCCGCGCACGAGCGCTTCGAGCGCGGCCTTCGCGGTGCAGTACGCGGACAGCCAGCGGAAATTGATCTGCGCGGCCGTCGACGAAATGCAGACGATCGCGCCGCCGCCGCTGTCGGCGAGCCGCGGGGCGGCGTGACGGATCGCGGCGAACGCGCTGTGCAGGTTCAGGTCGATTTCCGCGCGGAAGGTGTCGGCGTCGTGCAGCAGCAGCGGCCGGAAGCCGGCACCGCCGACCGTCGGCACGACGATGTCGAGGCGCTGGTCGAGCGCCCATGCGCAGTCGAGCGCGGCCTGCAGGTCGGCTTCGTCGCAGGCA
>NZ_JAAGPB010000972.1:0-1346 GCF_017104585.1 Burkholderia sp. Ac-20392 | reverse complement strand
GGGCGACCTGTACGAAGGGCGCGACCTGAAGCCGACCGCGTCACTCGACGCGCTGATCTCGGGCGCCGCCGCCGAAAGCCTGCGGCTCGATCCGCGCCGTACCGCGTCCGCGTTGTTCGCGGAAAGCGGTGCGACGCGGCCGATGAGCGGGCTGATTCGCGGAACCGCGTGACGCGCGGCGTTGCCGCTTCGGCACCCAATCCATCCACTACACAACAGGGAGAATCCAGGATGATCAAGATCCGATCCGTTTCGCTCGCCATGCTGGTGACGGCCAGTGCGGCGTTGATGTCCGCATGCGTGGTCGAACCCGTGCGGCCGCCGCAGCCGGCGCCCGTCGTCGAGGTGCCGCCTCCGATGCCTGCGCCGGGCTATCGCTGGGCGAAGGGGCATTACCGGTGGGCCGGCAATCACTGGGCGTGGGTGCCGGGGCACTGGGTGGGCGTGTACTGATCGTGCGTGACGTGACGTGACGTGACGTGAGGTGATGTGGCGTGAGGTGAGGTGAGGTGAGGGTGCCGGGATGCGGGGCAGCGGATTGAAATGCGACGCGCGTTGACCTAAGCTGCCGGGTCTCGGCGACGGGCATGCCCGTTCGCCCGTCCAGGCGAGCCGATCCTCGGCCGCCGCGTTCATCGTTACGGCACCCACATGAAAGCATGGCTCGTTGCGCTGGCCGTCGCGGCCGGCATGACCGGCGCGCACGCCGCGTCGTTCAACTGCGCGAAGGCATCCACGTTCGTGGAGCGCGAAATCTGCGCGAATCCGACGTTGTCGCGTCTCGACGATGCGCTCAACGCGGATTACCGGCACATGCTCTACGATTTCAGCAACTATCCGGTCGAAGATCCGCCCGAGTACGAGCAGTTCATGGCGACGCAGAAGGCATGGCTGAAGGCGCGGAACCGCTGCACGACGACGCAGTGCCTGATCGACAGTTACCGCAAGCGCATCGACGTGATGTGCGGGCAGATCGACTGGCAGGTGCAAGGCGACCGTGCGAAATGCCGCAGCAATGGCGGCCTGGGCGGGCTCGAACTTGAGCACTGAGCACTGAGCACTGAGCACTGAGCACTGAGCACTGAGCACTGAGCGTGGACGCGAACGCGTTTCGCGAGCCGCGACCCGTCAGATCGGTGCGCGCCTACCACCCGATCCGGTGCTTCTCCTCCGTCTCGCGATGCCGCCAGTCGTCGTCCGCGTGCAGGTACTGGCTCGTCGTCGTCAGCGACACGTGGCCGAGGTTGTCGCGCACGAGCCGCAGGTCGACGCGGCCGTCGGCCATATGCGAGCCCGCGCTGTGGCGCAGCCAGTGCGCGGACGCCTGTTCGAGCACGCGCGCCTGA
>NZ_JAAGPB010000971.1:0-1595 GCF_017104585.1 Burkholderia sp. Ac-20392 | reverse complement strand
GCTCGCGAGTACGACCTTGCCGAACGCGCCGCCGTGGATCGCGTCCACCGCGCGCCGGGCTTCGTGCTGCCATTCGCTGGCCTGCAGCGCCTGCGTGTGCAGCAGATGCGGGGCATCGTCGTCATGGGCGGCGGCGAGCGTGCCGAGCGACTCGATGCGCGCGAGGTACGCATGCGCGAGCGCGGCCGGATCGTCGTGCGCGGCGACGACGTGCTGGCAGACGGCCCAGTGCGCATCGCCTTCGCGCACGATCAGCAGTTTCGCCACCGTCATGCTCGCGTCGGGAAACGGCGCCCAGTGTGCGCTGCGCGCGCCATGCGAATCGAACCGGAAGCCGCCAACGAGGCGCGGCGGTTGAGGGCCGGCCATCACGGCATCGCGAACGAGCGTGCGCCAGCGGGCATCGACCTGCGCGAAGCGCGTGTCGCCGGTGGCGGTCAGTTCGAGCGCGCAATCCCAGCCGAACAGCGTGACGGACGCATCACCCGCTTCATGGAAGAACCACGGCGTGGCGCCGTCGTCCCACGCGGCAATCAGGTCGAAGAAGTCGAGCGGCCGCAGCGGTACCGACACCGACGCGAGCGTCGGCGTGCCGGTGTCGGCGGCGCAGCGGGCCGCGCGGGCGAAGGTGTCGTGCAGCAGCGGGAGGCCGGCGTTCATGCGAGCCCCCGCTGTTGCCGCCAATACTGCGTCTGCTGCGTGATGTACCACGCGATCAGGCCCGAGAACAGCGTCTCGACGTAGTCGGCATCGAGGCCGGCCTGTTCGGCCCAGCGGCGCCGGTCGGGCAGCATCGCGGCCACCCGTTCCGGCGCGGCGATGCTCGCTTCGTCGGGCTTGAAGCGCGACGCAGCCTTCACGTACTGCATGCGCTGGCCGAGGGCAACGATGATGTCGGCGTCCAGGCGATCGATGGCTTCGCGAATGTCGGGCAGCCCCGCGCAGGCGTCCGGTGTCTTCATGTGTACTCCTTTCCGTAACGAAGGGATTGGTCGATCCGTTCGACCAGATGCGCGATCACCGCCGGGTATTGGTGGCGCAGGTAGAAGTGGTCGCCGCTGAACGTCTCGATGCGGATCGGGCGCGACGCGACGTCCTGCCACGCGTGCGCTTCGTCGTTGTCGAGTTCGGAATCGGCGAGCGGCAGCATCACGCCGAGCGGCGTGTCGATCCGCGGCGGCCGGTCGCGGCGATATGTCTCGATCGCGCGGTAGTCGCTGCGGATCATCGGCAGGTAGATCGCGCGCATTTCCGGATCGGCGAGCAGCGCGGCGTGCTCGCCGGACAGCCGCGCGACATCGCCCACGAGCGCATCGTCGGATTGCAGGTGCAGATCCGACAGGCGCTGGCGATGCGGCGGCGGCAGCGCGGACACGGCGAGGTAAAGCGGCGCCGCGCCGCGCGCCTCGAGCCGCACCGCTACCTCGTACGCGAGGATCGGAAGAGCGGCGGGTAGGGGAAGAGGGGAGATCTCGGGGTAAGACTCGGGGGTGGGCGTGGGATTAAAAAAAAAAAAACTGGAAGTCTAGAGATTGTCACCTATACATACACCGTGTGACTCAGAACAGCACGAGAAGAGCAGTCGACACACACAT
>NZ_JAAGPB010000970.1:0-1365 GCF_017104585.1 Burkholderia sp. Ac-20392 | reverse complement strand
CGACCTGACGCTGTGGCCGCTCGAACTGACCGATGCGACCGTCACTGGCGCGCCGTCGTGGCTGCCGCGTGGCGCCTTCGCCGCCCGGCAGGACGTGCGCGGCGCGCTGCGCATCCGTCTGAAGGTGCGCGGCGGCGCCAGACTGTCGCAGTTGCCGCTCGACCGGCTGACGTTCCATCTCGCGGGCCCCGAGCGCGACGCGCTGCACCTGCTCGAACTGATCGCCGCGCATGCGCTCGGCGTCGTGTGCCACGATCCCGCGCAGCCGCCGCGCTGGCTGCATACGCTCGACGCCGACGAAATCGTCCACGAGGGCTTCGATCCCGCGCAGGCGATCCTGCCCGACGACGGCCGCAGCTTCCACGGCTACCGGCTGCTGCGCGAGTATTTCGCGTTTCCGGCGCGCTTCCTGTTCTTCAGCATCGGCGGGCTGCGTGCCGCGCTTGCGCGCGCAACCGGCGACGAGTTCGAGCTGACCGTGCTGTTCGACCGCCATGACGCGGCGCTCGAAGCGGCCGTCAGCGCGAAACACCTCGCGCTGAACTGCACGCCGGCCGTGAACCTGTTCGCACGCCGCGCCGACCGCATTCCGCTGCAGCCGGGCGCGCGCGAACACCATGTCGTCGTCGATCGCAGCCGGCCGCTCGACTACGAGGTCTATGCGGTGCAGCGGCTCGCGAGCGAGCAGCGCGACGACGGCCAGTCACGCGAATTCCGGCCGTTTCACGCGTCGTTCGCGAGCGACGACGGCAACCACGGCGCGTACTACACGGTGCGGCGCGAACCACGGCTGGTTTCCGCTCAGGCCCGTACGAACGGCACGCGCACCGGCTACGTCGGCAGCGAGACCTACGTGTCGCTCGTCGACAGCCAGTGCGCGCCGTACGACGAGACGATGCGCTACCTGGCGGCCGACACGCTGTGCACGAACCGCGATCTCGTGCTGCTGCAGCCGCCCGGCGACGCGAATACGTTCACGCTGCGCGTGTCGGCCCCGGTCGAAAGCATCGTTGCGATCCGCGGCCCGTCGCGGCCACGCCCGCCGATCGCCGATGCGCAAACCGCGTGGCGGCTGATCCGCCATCTCGGGCTGGCCCGGCACACGCTGACCGATCTTGACGACGACGAGGGCGCGCACGCGCTGCGCGAACTGCTCGGCCTGCATGCCGACCCGGCCGATGCCGCGATGCGCCGGCAGATCGACGGCGTGCTGCGCGTGGCGTTCTCACCGGTGTTCCGCCGGCTGCCGGCGTCCGGCCCGCTGATGTTCGGGCGCGGCGTGCAGGTCGACGTGACCGTCGACGAACATGCGTTCTCCGGCGACAGCCCGTTCCTGCTCGGCGCGGTGCTCGAACAGTTCTTCGA
>NZ_JAAGPB010000969.1:0-1668 GCF_017104585.1 Burkholderia sp. Ac-20392 | reverse complement strand
GAAGTGCGAATGCTGACATGAGTAGCGATAAAGGGGGTGAAAGGCCCCCTCGCCGTAAGCCCAAGGTTTCCTACGCAACGTTCATCGGCGTAGGGTGAGTCGGCCCCTAAGGCGAGGCAGAAATGCGTAGCTGATGGGAAGCAGGTCAATATTCCTGCACCATTGTTAGATGCGATGGGGGGACGGATCGCGGAAGGTTGTCCGGGTGTTGGAAGTCCCGGTCGCTGCATTGGAGAAGGCGCTTAGGCAAATCCGGGCGCGGAATTCAAGGGTGTGGCGCGAGCTCCTTAGGGAGCGAAGCAATTGGAAGTGGTTCCAAGAAAAGCCTCTAAGCTTCAGTCTAATGATGACCGTACCGCAAACCGACACAGGTGGGCGAGATGAGTATTCTAAGGCGCTTGAGAGAACTCGGGAGAAGGAACTCGGCAAATTGGTACCGTAACTTCGGGATAAGGTACGCCCTTGTAGCTTGATGCCCCTGCGGGCAAAGGGTGAAGGGGTTGCAATAAACTGGTGGCTGCGACTGTTTAATAAAAACACAGCACTCTGCAAACACGAAAGTGGACGTATAGGGTGTGACGCCTGCCCGGTGCCGGAAGATTAAATGATGGGGTGCAAGCTCTTGATTGAAGTCCCGGTAAACGGCGGCCGTAACTATAACGGTCCTAAGGTAGCGAAATTCCTTGTCGGGTAAGTTCCGACCTGCACGAATGGCGTAACGATGGCCACACTGTCTCCTCCCGAGACTCAGCGAAGTTGAAGTGTTTGTGATGATGCAATCTACCCGCGGCTAGACGGAAAGACCCCATGAACCTTTACTGTAGCTTTGCATTGGACTTTGAACCGATCTGTGTAGGATAGGTGGGAGGCTATGAAACCGGAACGCTAGTTTCGGTGGAGCCGTCCTTGAAATACCACCCTGGTTTGTTTGAGGTTCTAACCTTGGCCCGTGATCCGGGTCGGGGACAGTGCATGGTAGGCAGTTTGACTGGGGCGGTCTCCTCCCAAAGCGTAACGGAGGAGTACGAAGGTACGCTAGGTACGGTCGGAAATCGTGCTGATAGTGCAATGGCATAAGCGTGCTTAACTGCGAGACCGACAAGTCGAGCAGGTGCGAAAGCAGGTCATAGTGATCCGGTGGTTCTGTATGGAAGGGCCATCGCTCAACGGATAAAAGGTACTCTGGGGATAACAGGCTGATACCGCCCAAGAGTTCATATCGACGGCGGTGTTTGGCACCTCGATGTCGGCTCATCTCATCCTGGGGCTGTAGCCGGTCCCAAGGGTATGGCTGTTCGCCATTTAAAGAGGTACGTGAGCTGGGTTTAAAACGTCGTGAGACAGTTTGGTCCCTATCTGCCGTGGGCGTTGGATATTTGAAGGGGGCTGCTCCTAGTACGAGAGGACCGGAGTGGACGAACCTCTGGTGTACCGGTTGTCACGCCAGTGGCATCGCCGGGTAGCTATGTTCGGAAGAGATAACCGCTGAAAGCATCTAAGCGGGAAACTCGCCTTAAGATGAGATATCCCTGGGGACTAGATCCCCTTGAAGGGTCGTTCGAGACCAGGACGTTGATAGGTCAGGTGTGTAAGCGCAGTAATGCGTTCAGCTAACTGATACTAATTGCCCGTAAGGCTTGATCCTATAACAAGTCTGTCTCGCGCTGA
>NZ_JAAGPB010000968.1:0-1420 GCF_017104585.1 Burkholderia sp. Ac-20392 | reverse complement strand
GTTCGCCGCGGCGCTCGCGGCGGGCGGCTTCGACGTCGAGTCGACGCCCGCGATCCGAACCGAGATCTGGACGAAGCTGTGGGGCAACATGAACATGAATCCGCTGAGCGCGCTCACGGGGTCGACTGCCGAGCAGTTGCTCGACGATCCGTTCACGCAGGATCTCGCGCTGCGGATGATGGAGGAGGCGGCCGCGATCGGCGCGAAGCTGGGCCTGTCGACGGGGATGAGCGGACCCGAGCGGATCGCGGTTACGCGCAAGCTCGGCCCGTTCAAGACGTCGATGCTGCAGGATTTCGAAGCGGGGCGCGCGCTCGAGATCGGGCCGATCCTCGGTGTGTTTCCCGAGCTCGGGCGCAAGCTCGGCGTGCCGACCCCGTATTGCGACGCGGTGCTCGGGCTGCTCCGGCAGCGCGCGACGAACAGCGGGCTATAGCGCGGGCGGAGCCGCTGCATGTGCGACGCCGGTGAGGCGAAGCGCTGCGATCCGCTTGCAGTGCGCAACCCATGACGCAAAGCGGGCCGCCCGCGTCGCGGGTGAGGCGACCGGGGCGGCCCGTCGAATTCGTCGGATCAATGCTGCGGGCGCCGTGCCCGTGTTGCCGCTCAGTCGTCCCGATCGGTCGCGTGCGCGACGACCTTGTCGAGCAGCCGTTCGAACGTCTGGCGTTCGCTGTCGGACAGGCACGCGAGCAGGCCGTCGTTCCACTTGCGCACGATCGGCATGATCTTGCGATGCAGCGCGCGGCCGTCGGCGGTCAGCGCGATCAGCACGATCCGGCCATCCTCCTCGCTCGCGCTGCGTTCGAGCAGCCCCTGGCGCAGCAGCGCCTCGGCTGCCCGGCTCGCCTGGCTCTTGTCGAGATTGGTGTGGCGCGCGAGATCCATGATCGAGAACGGGCCGAAGGCGCCGACGGCCGCGATCACGCGGGCCTCGGGCAGCGAGATGTCGAGCTTGTGCCGGTACACCTCGCCGATTCCGCGGTCGGATCGCTTCGTGAGCGCGTGGAGGCGATAGGTCAGAAACTGATCGAGCCCGGCTTGACGGCCTTTCATGTCGAATCCTGAAGAAAAAGGGCGGGCCCGATTGTTCCTGTATCGCGCGCTCGGGTCAACGGTCAGTGTGCGCCGTACTTCAGGCGTGTCAATTGCTCCGCTTCGTTCGCGAGCAGATTGGCCGCGTCGCGGATCGCGACGTCGAGCGTGATCGGCCCGGGAGCCGGCGAGAAGCAGCCGGAAAAATGTTCGGACAGGCGCGGCAGCGCGGCCGGGTCGACGGCGCCCGACAGCAGCGACGCGGGCACGCCTGCGCCCTGCGCGTGGCGGCATGCGATGAACGGCGCCTTGCCGTGCAGCGTCTGCACGTCCGAGCGGCCTTCGCCGGTGATCAGCCAGTCGGCGCCGGCGAGCGCCGCGTCGA
>NZ_JAAGPB010000967.1:0-1612 GCF_017104585.1 Burkholderia sp. Ac-20392 | reverse complement strand
CTACTGGCCGCTGCCGGGCGAATTCGATGCGCGCGAGGCAATGCTCGCCTGGTGCGCGGCCGGTGCCGGCCGGCAGGTCGCGCTGCCCGTGATCGACGAGCGGCACACGCCGCTCGAGTTCCATGCATGGGACGCGCACACGCCGATGCGCGAAGGTCATCACCGGATTCCGGAACCGGCGTCGGGAATCGTCGTCGTGCCCGACCTTTTGCTGATTCCCTGCGTGGGATTCGATCTGGAGCGCTACCGGCTCGGCTACGGCGGCGGCTACTACGACCGCACGCTTGCCGCATGGCCGGGCAGCGAGCTGCCCGTGACGGTCGGCATCGCCTATGAAGCGTGCCGCGTCGATGCGCTGCCGGCCGAAGCGCACGATCTCGCGCTGTGCTGGATCGTGACCGACGGCGCGCTGTACCCGTCCGCCGGATGATGCGGCGGGCGGCGCCGCATCCGTCGTCGCACGCCCGTCAGCGCGCCGCCGCGCACCACCTGCGGCGCAACCGTTTACAGCGACGCCGCCGCGCGCGCGGCCGTGTCGTACAGGCCCGATGCGTTGCGCAGCAACTGCGCCGCGTCGCCGATCTGCTCGTTGGTGAGCCCGCTGTCCTTCAGCGTCTCGATCAGGCAGTGCTCGCGCACCTCGCGGTACTTCAGGCACAGGTCGCGGCCCGCGTCGGTCGCGAAGAAGAACACTTCCTTGCCGTTCTTCTCGCTCTTCACATAGCCGCGGGCGATCAGTTTTTTCAGCGCATAGGTCGCGACGTGCGTATCCTCGATATTGAGCACGAAGCAGATGTCGGCGAGCTTCTTCTTGCGTTCGCGATGGCTGACGTGATGCAGCAGCGACACCTCGACCGCCGTCATGTCCTTCGCGCCGGCCGCCGACATGCAGCGCACCATCCACCGGTTGAAAGCATTGCCTGCCATGATGAGCCCGTATTCGAGCTCCGACAGCTCCGCGCTCGAATCGGAAACGAGGTGTTCGGATGACACGATCTTGGTCGCAGGACGCTTCATGGAAAGGCGGAGCAAGCCGGATGACAGGGTGTGCCGAGTGTACGCCAGAAGCCCCGACATACGGGCTAGGCGAAAACGCTTATTGGGAAGTTGTCGATATTTTATTGACAATGTGCGCTAACATTGCCGTCCGAACCGTGCCAGTCCGATGACGCAACCCCGCATTTATCCGCTCGGCGATGCCGCCCTCGTCTGCGAGGTGCCGCCGCCCGCCACGCTCGATTGCCAGCGCCGCGTCTGGGCCGTTGCCGAGGCCGCGCGCGCGTGGCCCGACGTGATCGACGTCGTGCCCGGCATGAACAACCTGACGATCGTATTCGACGCGCTCGCCACGACGGCCGAGTCGCTCACGCCGGCGCTGCGCGACGCGTGGGAGACGGCCGACGTCGAGCACGCGGACGGCCGCGAGGTCGAGATCCCGGTCGAGTACGGCGGTGCCGCCGGCCCCGATCTTCCCGCTGTCGCCGCCCATACCGGCCTGTCGGCCGACGAGGTCGTCGCGCGCCACGCAGCCGGCGCCTACGTCGTGTTCTTCGTCGGCTTCCAGCCGGGCTTCGCGTATCTCGGCGGGCTCGACGCCGCGCTGCACATGCCG
>NZ_JAAGPB010000966.1:0-1385 GCF_017104585.1 Burkholderia sp. Ac-20392 | reverse complement strand
CCTGTTCGAGCGCGCGCTCCGCCACGTCGGTGGGCACGCCGGCCGCTTGCGACACGATGCCGATCGCCCGCCGGCGAAGCTTGTGATTATGAACCTGGACGTCGACCATCAGGTTGCCGTACGTCTTGCCGAGCGCCACCATCGAAATCGTCGACAGCATGTTGCAGATCATTTTCTGCGCAGTGCCGGCCTTCAGTCGTGTGGAGCCCGTCAACACCTCGGGGCCGCAGTCGACCTCGATCGCCACGTCGGCGAGCGCGGCCGCCTCGCTGCCCACGTTGCACGCGACGGCGATGGTCCGGCACCCGGTGTCTCGTGCATGACGCAGTGCGCCGAGCACGTATGGCGTGCGTCCGCTCGCGGTAAGCCCGACGACCACGTCGCCGCGTGCGAGCCCGGCCGCATCGAGATCCTGGCGGCCACGCGTGTCCGAATCCTCGACCGACTCCGTGATGCCCGCGAACCCGCCCGCGACGATGCCGATGATCTCGCCCGGCTGTGTGCCGAACGTGGGCTGGCATTCGAGCGCGTCGAGATAACCGATGCGGCCGCTGTTGCCGGCGCCGATGTAGATCAGCCGCCCGCCCACGCGCAGCGCGTCGGCAATCACCGTCACGCCGGAAGCGATCGCCGGCAGCGCGTGCGCGACGCGTGCTGCGATGCCGGCGTCCTCGCGGTTCATCAGCGCCAGCGCTTCAGGGATGCCGAGCGCGTCGAGATTCGCGCTTTGCCCGTTGGGCTGCTCGGTGACAAGGTGCTCCAGATGCATGGCCGTGCGCTCTCCCGGAAGAAGTTCGTCTCATGATAATTGGTACGGACATGTTTTGAAATAGGTATGGAGGCCGTGATCGCTTCGAGAGCCGGGCTGCGCGCTGCGAATCAACCGGGACAGCCCCATGAACACGTGGATTTCAAGAGATTTCCCCGAACAGGGAATATCGATATCAGAAGAACGATTTTGCGAGCTTCTTGATATTTGGTACGGTCCAATTATTGCGAAACCATACCTTTCGCATGGAGCCTGTGCGAGCCGCCCTGAGCGGCGGGCAGGCGTGATTCAACGGACCGATCTGTAGGAGCAAGGCATGACTTCGGATGAGAGCGCGCGATTCGACGCGCTGGCTCGCGCAATACTCGGGGCGATCGGCGGGGCGTCGAACGTCCGCCGTCATTTTCATTGCATGACGCGGCTGCGCCTGGTGCTCGTCGATCCCGACCGGGCCGACGTCGCGGCGCTGAAGGCGTTGCCGGCGGTGCTGGGCGTCGTGCACGGCGAGCCTTTGCAGATCGTGATCGGCCCAGGGGCGGTTGCGCAGGCGTCGGCCGCCTTTGCCGCCGTGCTGGCCGAGCAGCCGGCGCAAGCCGCGGCCGTACCGGCCGATGCC
>NZ_JAAGPB010000965.1:0-238 GCF_017104585.1 Burkholderia sp. Ac-20392 | reverse complement strand
GTATAGGGGTGGGGGGTGGGTCAGGTGAGTGAAGATGTGGGGGACAGAGAGAAGAAAAAGAAGTGAGTGGGAGGGCGGGAGGGAGACGAAGAAGAGGGAGAGAGGAAGGGAGGAAAGAAGAGAATGAAGAGGGGAAGGAGCGGGGCGAAGGAAGGTAGAGAAAAGGAGGGTAATGGGGCGGAGAGAGGGAGGGTGAGACGGGAGAAGAGGATGCGGAAGGAAAGTGTTTTTTTTTTTC
>NZ_JAAGPB010000964.1:0-1386 GCF_017104585.1 Burkholderia sp. Ac-20392 | reverse complement strand
CAGACGCTCGGCCTGCCGGCCGACTTCCTGCTGATGTCGGCATCCGCCCGACGCCGTCGCGCAGCTGGTCACGCGCGCGCAGGCCGAGAACCGCGATCTCGTGTCGCTGATGGTGCGGCTGCGCTGCGATTCGTTCTGGGAAAAGGCGCTGATCCCGGCGTTCGTGTTCTTCTTCGCGAAGCTCTACCCGTTCTCGTGGATCAACAACCCGCGCAACCGGACGGCCGGCGCCGCGGGCGGCTGCATGCTCGTCAAGCGCACGGCGCTCGAGGAAGCGGGCGGCATCGAGTCGATCCGCGGCGCGCTGATCGACGACTGCAGCCTCGCCGCGCAGATCAAGCATCGCGGCGAAGGCCGCCATCCGATCCGGCTCGACCTGGCCGACCGCAGCGTGTCGCTGCGCCCGTACGACAGCTGGCGCGACATCTGGAACATGATCGCGCGCACCGCGTTCACGCAGCTGCACTATTCGCCGCTGCTGCTGGCCGGCACGCTGCTCGGGATGACGATCATCTATCTCGTGCCGCCCGCCGCGGCGCTCGCGTATGGCGCGCGCGCATGGCCGGCGTGGCTCGCGTGGGCGTCGATGTGCGCCGCGTATGCGCCGATGCTGCGCTACTACCGCCGCTCGCCGCTGTGGGCGCCGGCGCTGCCGCTCGTCGCGCTGTTCTACGTGGGTGCGACGTTCGCGTCCGCGTGGCGCTACTGGCGCGGCAAGGGCGGCCAGTGGAAGGCGCGCGTGCAGGCGCCGGTGGATCGCTGAGTATGGCCCGGGAGGCGTGCCTCCCGGCAGCCGCAAAGCAAACAGCCCGATCGGTGGAAACCGGTCGGGCTGTTTCGTTTTCGGCGGTACGGACTGCCGGTGCTTAGCGCTGGGTCAGCATCATGTACATCTGGACCACGACGTCCGGCGAGAACGTGAACGGCACCCAGCCGTAGCCCGTGTGACGGGCCACCAGCAGGCGGTCGCCGTTCGACTGCTTCTGCACGGCCATCATCGGGTTCTTCGTCGTCACGAAGCGCCAGCCGGACGGGATGCCGGACGGCGGCTCAGGCTGCATCGACGCACGCGCATGCGCGAGTTCCTCGATCAGCTGGCCCAGTTGCTCCGGATGCAGCGTGATCGATTCGCCATTGATGGTCAGCGTGAGTTCGTTCTGCGTCGGACGCGACACGTGCAGCGTCGATTTGTCGGACGGGGCCGGGGTGATGGCGGCGACTTCGACTTCAACCGGCGTTTCGGCTTGCGCCGTCGCGACGACGGCCGTTGCGGCCTCGGCCGTCGAATCCACCGTTTCGGCCGCAGCCGGCGCGGGCGCGATCACGGCCGGTTCTGCCGCCGGCGCGTCGGCCGGCGCAGGTTCGACGGCTTCGGCTGCAACCGCC
>NZ_JAAGPB010000963.1:0-1690 GCF_017104585.1 Burkholderia sp. Ac-20392 | reverse complement strand
CGCGCGGCCGTGCGGCACCGCGCGTTCGATCGCACTGCGCAGGCCCGCGAGCGAATCCGGCAGGTCGGACGCCGTCAGCGTCGTGCGCGCGGCCATCATCCCGCAGCCGATGTCGACGCCGACCGCGGCCGGAATGATCGCGCCCTTCGTCGGGATCACGCTGCCGATCGTCGAGCCCTTGCCGAGGTGGACGTCCGGCATCACCGCGACGTGGCTGAAGATGAACGGCATCTGCGCGGTGTTGCGCAGTTGCGCGCGCGCTTCGTCTTCGACGGCGACGCCTTGCGTCCACATCTTCACCGGCTTGCCGTTGGCCAGTTCCATTACCTGGTAATCCATTTCACTCATGTTCATCACCTTGCTGCTTTCATGAGGCACGGCGCCCGTGCGCCGTGCCCGTTCATTCGCTACGTGCCCTTGATGCTGACGAGTCCGTTCAGCACCTGGTCGAGACCGCCGAACACCGAGATGCGGTCGATCCGTTCCGCGACGCGCTCGAGCGTTTCCAGCTCCTTGAGCCGCAGCGCGGTCGGGTTTTCTTCCATCACCTTCGCGGTGTTCAACAGCGAACGCGTGGCCGCCGTTTCCTCGCGGCGGCGAATCACGTTCGCCTGCGCGGACTTCTCCGCTTCAACCACCTGCGCGAGGATCGTCTTCATGTCGCCCGGCAGCACGATATCCTTCACACCGACGCTGCGCACCTCCACGCCCGAATGGCCGAGGCGGGCGCGCACCTGCGTGATCACGACCTCGTCGATCGACTGCTTGTCTTCCAGCAGTTCGTCGAGCGAGCGCGTGCCGACCGCCGATCGCAGTGCGAACTGCAGCTCGCGATACAGGTGTTCGACCGGCTTCTGCAACTGGCCGAACGCATGCAGCACGTCCGCATAGCACCACGTCGCCGACAGGTTCAGCCGCAGCGCGACCTTGTCGCGCGTCAGGATTTCCTGTCCGCCGACTTCGATCGCCTGCAAACGCAGGTCGACGAGTTCGACCGCGACGTCGCGGTTGAAGCGCCAGAACGCCGCGACGCCTGCGTCCAGCAACCGCTCGATCTTGCCGTCGATCTTCAGCACGCCGACGTGGTACGCCGGCACCTGCGCCAGCAGCACGCCCGTCAGGCCCGCCACGCCGCGTGCACGCAGCGCCGGTTGCGCGATGCGCTTCACGAGTGCGGCCGGCAGCATGCTGTCCTGCGCGAGATCGACGCGTTCGAGACGGTGCGCGGTCAGGCCGCGCCAGTACAGCCGGCGCGTGCCCGGCGCCAGGATCTCGACGAGCACGTCGTCTTCGTAGCGCAGGCCCGCTTCGTCATCGGCGAGATCCATCGCGACGAAGTGCCGAGCGAGCACGTCCGGTGCGTCGTGACGCAGGTAATCGGCCAGTGCCGCGTCGGCGAGCGGCGCGTCGAGACGCGCGGTCTGCACCGACAGGCGCTTGAGCGGATCGAAGGCCTTGAACACACCCGGTTCCAGCACCTTCACGAAATCGCCCTCATTCATCAGCAGCGCGCGTTCGTTCTTCTTCACTACATGTCGCATCCACATATTCTTGTCCTTTTCTTCAATGGCCGCCGGGTGACGCGCATCGTGCGGATCGCGGGGCGACGCAACCGGGCGGGCGGCGCGCCGGCCCGGCGTCGAAGTGCACGGCGACGCATCCTGCATCGCGTCGTCGTGCGCCTTCGCGC
>NZ_JAAGPB010000094.1:0-22664 GCF_017104585.1 Burkholderia sp. Ac-20392 | reverse complement strand
GCGCTGTTGCACATCACGGGGCAGATCGAGACGCCGTACCTCGACCGGGATCTCGCGTACATCCACGAAGCACCCGACCAGTTGTCGATGCTGGACGCGATCTCGAAGGCCGCGTTCCGCGTGCGCACGGTCGAAACCGTGCTGCCGACGATCCGCGAAGCCGTACGCATCGCGCAGACCGCGCCGACGGGCCCCGTGTCGGTCGAGATCCCGATCGACATCCAGGCCGCTGAGATCGAATGGCCGGAAGACCTGGAGCCCGCGCACGTCGCGGTGCGCGAGCACGACACGGCCCGCGTCGCGAAGCTCGCCGACGCACTGGCGGCCAAGCGCCGCCCGCTGCTGTGGCTCGGCGGCGGCGCGCGCCACGCACGGGAGGAAGTCGAACGCCTCGTGAAGCTCGGCTTCGGCGTCGTGACGAGCGTGCAGGGCCGCGGCGTGTTGCCCGAGGATCACCCGGCGACGCTCGGCGCGTTTAACGTGCATGCGTCCGTCGAAGCGTTCTACAAGACCTGCGATGCGCTCGTCGTCGTCGGTTCGCGCCTGCGCGGCAACGAAACGCTGAAGTACAAGCTTGCGCTGCCGCAGCCGCTGTTCCGCGTCGATGCCGACGCGCTCGCCGACAACCGCGGCTATCGCAACGAGCTGTTCGTGCATGGCGATTCGAAGCGCGTGCTGGCGGAGCTGGCCGACCGGCTCGAAGGCCGCCTGTCGGTCGACCCGCAGTTCGCCGCCGATCTCGCGGCTGCCCGCGAGCAGGCGGTGGCCGACGTGTCGAAGGGCCTCGGGCCGTACAAGCAGCTCGTCGATACGCTGCAGGGCGCGGTCGGCCGCGACTACAACTGGGTGCGCGACGTGACGATCTCGAACAGCACGTGGGGCAACCGCCTGCTGAAGATCTTCGAGCCGCGTTCGGGCGTGCATGCGCTCGGTGGCGGGATCGGCCAGGGCATCCAGATGGGGATCGGCGCGGCGCTCGCGGGCGCGGCGGCGAAGACGGTGTGCCTCGTCGGCGACGGCGGCCTGATGGTCAACGTCGGTGAGCTCGTGACGGCCGTGCAGGAAAACGCGAACGTGATGATCGTGCTGATGAACGACCAGTGCTACGGCGTGATCCGCAACATCCAGGACGCGCACTACGACGGCCGCCGCTGCTTCGTGCAGCTGCACCAGCCCGATTTCGCGCAGTTCTGCGCGAGCTTCGGCCTCACGCACTACCGGATCTCGTCACTCGACGACGCTGAAGCGATCGTGCGCGAAGGGATGGCGAAGGCAGGCCCGGTGATGGTCGAGGTCGACATGCTGTCGGTCGGCTCGTTCGCATCGAACTTCGCGGGCCCGCCGGTGAAGAAGGACGAAACGCCGTCGGAGCGCCAGTATGCGTAACGTCCACGCACCCGTCGACGTCGCGATGATCGGCTTCGGTGCGATCGGCGCGGCCGTGTACCACGCGGTCGAGCACGATGCGTCGCTGCGCATCGCGCACGTGATCGTGCCGGAACACCAGTGCGCGGCGGTGCAGGGCGTGCTGGGCGGCGCGGTGGAGGTCGTGTCGTCGGTCGACGCACTGGCCCGCCGCCCCGAGTTCGCGCTCGAATGCGCGGGCCACAGCGCGCTCGTCGATCACGTCGTGCCGCTGCTGAAGGCCGGCACCGACTGCGCGGTCGCGTCGATCGGCGCGCTGTCCGATCTCGCGCTGCTCGAGGTGCTCGCACAGGCGGCCGACGAAGGCGACGCGACGGTGACGCTGCTGTCCGGCGCGATCGGCGGGATCGACGCGCTGGCGTCCGCGAAGCAGGGCGGCCTCGACGAAGTGCTGTACGTAGGCCGCAAGCCGCCGCTCGGCTGGCTCGGCACGCCCGCCGAGGAACTCTGCGACCTGCGTGCGATGACCGAGGAAAAGGTGATCTTCGAAGGCAGCGCGCGCGACGCCGCGCGCCTGTATCCGAAGAACGCGAACGTCGCGGCCACCGTCGCGCTCGCGGGCCTCGGCCTCGACGCGACGCACGTGCGCCTGATCGCCGATCCGGCCGTCGCGCGCAACGTGCACCGCATCACCGCGCGCGGCGCATTCGGCGAGATGTCGCTGGAAATGAGCGGCAAGCCGCTGCCCGACAACCCGAAGACGTCCGCGCTGACGGCGTACAGCGCGATCCGTGCGCTGCGCAACCGTGCGGCCCGCTGCGTGATCTGACCGGGCCATAGAAGGTCCGCCCGCGCCACGGCGAGGGCGGACGTGCAGAGACAGATTTGTGGGACTTGTGACATGACTCCTTTCGATACGAGCCTCGTACCCGACGGCAACATCCTGATCGGCGGCGAATGGCGGCGCGGCCGTGGCGCGCCTTTCGCGAGCATCTATCCGGCCGACCAGTCGCTGAACATGGAAGTGTCGACCGCGAATGCGGAAGACGCGGCCGAAGCCGTCGTAGCCGCCGACGCCGCGTGGCGCCGCGCCGACTGGGCCGGGCTGAAGCCGCACCAGCGCGCGCAGGTGCTGTACCGCATCGCCGATCTGATCATGCAGCGCCACGAAGCGCTCGCGAACCTGCAGCGCCGCGACAACGGCAAGCCGATCGCCGAGACGCGCGTGCTGGTGGCGAGCGCCGCGAACACGTTCCGCTATTTCGCGGCATGCCTCGAAACGCTCGACGAGGAACTGACGCCGTCGCGCGGCGACTACCTGACGATGAGCGTGTACGAGCCGATCGGCGTGATCGCGGCGATCACGCCGTGGAACTCGCCGATCGCGTCCGATGCGCAGAAGCTCGCGCCGGCACTGGCGGGCGGCAACGCGGTGGTGCTCAAGCCGGCCGAAGTCACGCCGCTCGTGTCGCTCGCGCTGGCGCGCATCTGCGAGGAAGCGGGCGTGCCGAAGGGCGTGCTGAGCGTGCTGCCGGGCAAGGGCTCGGTGATCGGCGACGTGCTGGTGCGTCATCCGCTGGTGAAGAAGGTGTCGTTCACCGGCGGCACCGAAGTGGGCCGCGGCATCGCACGCATCGCGGCCGAGAAGCTGATGCCCGTGTCGCTCGAACTCGGCGGCAAGTCGCCGACCATCGTCTGCGACGACGCCGATCTCGATCATGCGGTCAACGGTGTGCTGTACGGCATCTTCAGCTCGTCGGGCGAAGCGTGCATCGCGGGCTCGCGGCTGTTCGTGCAGCGCGCGGTGTACGACGAATTCATGAAGCGTTTGGTGGCCGGCGCACGCAAGCTGCGCGTGGGCGACCCGACGCGCCCCGACACGCAGATGGGGCCGCTGATCACCGCGAAGCATCGCGAATCGGTGGAGCGCTATGTGGCGCTCGGTCTCGAGGAAGGCGGCCGCCTGCTGTGCGGCGGCGAGCGGCCGTCGGGCGACGGGCGCGAGAACGGCTTCTTCTATCAGCCGACGATTCTCGAAGGCCTGCCGAACAGCGCGCGCATCTGCCAGGAAGAAATCTTCGGCCCCGTGCTCGTCGCGATGCCGTTCGACGACGAAGCGTCGCTGATCGCGCAGGCGAACGACAGCGTGTTCGGCCTGGCGGCCGGCATCTGGACGCGCGACTACAAGCGCGCGTGGCGTATCGCGCGCGCGCTGGAGACGGGCACCGTCTGGATCAACACGTACAAGCTGTTTTCGATCTCCACGCCGTTCTCGGGCTGGAAGGAGAGCGGGATGGGGCGCGAGAAGGGGCGTCTCGGCATCCGTGAGTACATGCAGCAGAAGAGCCTCTACTGGGGCTTGAACGACGCGCCGCTGCCGTGGGCGAACTGAGCGAAGGGGAATGACGCAATGAGCATTTTGGGAATCGAGCAGATCACGTACGGCGTCGACGACCTCGCGACCTGCCGGCGCTTTTTCGCCGACTGGGGGATGAAGGAAGTCTCGCACGACGACACGCACGCGCGCTTCGAGACGCTGAACGGCTGCACCGTGCTGGCCGTCAAGGCCGACGATCCGGCGCTGCCGCCCGCGTTCGAAGCGGGCCCGACGCTGCGTGAAGTCACGTGGGGCGTCGCGACGCAGCAGGAACTCGACGCGCTGCGCACGAAGCTTGCCGGCCAGCCTGGCTATTACGCGCAGGACGATGCGGTCGGCTGCATCGACCCGAACGGGATGGCGATCCGCATCGAAGTCACGCGCAAGCGCGAGCTCGACATCACGGGCTCGCCGTCGAACGTGTGGGGCCAGACGCTGCGTGTCGACCAGCCGAGCCCGATCTATGCACGCGCGGAGCCGGTCGAGGTCGGGCATGTGGTGTTCTTCACGAACTGCCTCGACGCGCAGGAAAAGTTCTATCACGAGCTGCTGGGCTTCGAGACGTCCGACCGTTACCCGGGTCGCGGCGCATTCATGCGCTGCGCGCCGCACGGTGGCCACCACGACCTGTTCCTGCTCGCGCTGCCGAACGGCAAACGCGGCCTGAACCACGTGGCGTTCACCGTGCGCGACATCCACGAGGTGTTCGGCGGCGGCATGCACATCGACCGCTGCGGCTGGGAAACGCAACTCGGCCCGGGCCGTCACCCGGTGTCGTCCGCGTACTTCTGGTACTTCCAGAATCCGGCCGGCGGCCTGATCGAGTACTACGCGGACGAAGACATGCTGACGCCCGAGTGGCAGCCGCGCGAGTTCGAGCCGGGCCCGACCGTGTTCGCCGAGTGGGCCGTCGACGGCGGCCTCGACGGCAACACGCGCCGTCAGAAGAACGCGAAGGCGCCGGAAGGCAAGTTCATGACGGAGCGGAAATCATGAGCGAAGGGAACGCACAGGCGCAGGCCGCGCCCGGCACGGTCGTCGTGATCGGCGGCGGCCAGGCCGCCGGCTGGGTGCTGAAGACGCTGCGCGCGGAAGGCTTTGCGGGCCGTCTCGTGATGATCGCGGACGAACCGCATCTGCCGTACGAGCGCCCGCCGCTGTCGAAGGCCGTGCTGGCCGGCGATGCCGATATCGAAACGGTGCGCGTCGTGCGTCCCGACGAATTCGACGCGCTGAACGTTGAAGCATGGCAGCCGGAGCGTGCCGCATCGATCGACCGCGCGCGCCGCGTCGTGACAACCGAAAGCGGCCGCGAGATCGAATACGACCGGCTCGTGATTGCGACCGGCGGCACGTCGCGCCGCCTGCCGGACGCGCTCGTGAAGACGCCGAACCTGCATTACCTGCGCACGCTCGACGAAGCGGCCGCGCTCGGCGAGAAGCTGCGTGCGAGCCAGCGCGTGCTCGTGATCGGCGGCGGCTGGATCGGCCTCGAAGTCGCGGCGACCGCGCGCAAGCTCGGCGTCGAAGCGATCGTGGTCGAAGGCGCGCCGCGGCTGTGCGGCCGCTCGGTGCCGCAGATCGTGTCGGATTTCCTGCTCGACCTGCATCGCGCGAATGGCGTCGACGTGCGGCTCGGCGCGGCGCTCGCCTCGCTCGACGCGCAGCCGGACGACGCATCGAAGGTGCGTGCAACGCTCGCCGACGGCACGACGATCGACGCCGATTTCGCGGTGGCCGGCATCGGCCTCGCGCTGAACGCGTCGCTCGCGAGCGATGCGGGGCTGGCGATCGACGACGGCATCGTCGTTGACGAATTCGGCGCGACGAGCGACCCGGCGATCTTCGCGTGCGGCGACGTCGCGAACCATCACAACGGCTGGCTGAAACGGCGCGTGCGGCTCGAATCGTGGGCCAACGCGCAGAACCAGGCGATCGCGGCGGGGAAGGCCGTGCTCGGCGTGCGTGCCCCGTACGCGGAGATTCCGTGGTTCTGGTCGGATCAGTACGACGTGAACCTGCAGATCCTCGGTGATCTGCCGGCCGAAGCGCAGCTCGTCGTGCGCGGCGATCTTGCCGCGCGCCGCGCGACGCTGTTTTTCGTAGGCGAAGGACATGTGAGAGGTGTCATCGCCGTCAACAACGCACGTGAGCTGAAGCTCGCGCGCAAGTGGATGAACCAGGGCCGGGCAGTGGATACGGAAGCCCTGGCAGACACGACCAAGACACTGGCCTGACCGGGCGACGAGACACAGGAGACACCCCGCATGAGCACTTTCGACAACGTCGTGGCCGGTCGCGCCACGATGGAAGCTGCCGCCTCCACGCCCGGCGCGATCATCGCGCGGCTCGAGCGGCTTCCGGCCAACGCGATGCAGATCCGCGCGCGCGTGCTGATCGGCGCCGCGACGTTCTTCGACGGCTTCGACGTGATCACGATCGCGGCGACGTTGCCGCTGCTGATTCACAAATGGGGGCTGTCGCCGACGCAGATCGGCCTGCTGATCGCATCCGGCGCGATCGGCCAGTTGATCGGCGCCTTCCTGTTTCCCGCGCTGGCGGAGAAGCACGGCCGCGTGAAGGCAATTGCGTGGAGCTCGGCCGTGATCGGCGTCACGAGCATCGCGTGCGGCTTCGCGCCGACCTTCGAGATCTTCGTGCTGCTGCGGATTTTGCAGGGCCTGGGCCTTGGCGGCGAGCTGCCGGTTGCCGCGACGTACATCAACGAGATCACGCGCGCCCATGGCCGCGGCCGCTTCGTGCTGCTGTACGAGATCGTGTTCCCGATCGGCCTGCTCGTGTCGATGGCGCTCGGTGCGTGGCTCGTGCCGCGCTTCGGCTGGGAAATCATGTACTTCGTCGGCGGGCTGCCGCTGATCCTGTCGCTCGTGCTCACGCGCCTCGTGCCGGAATCGCCGCGCTGGCTCGCGTCGCGCGGGCGGCTCCCGGAAGCCGGGCGGGCGGTCAGCGTGTTCGAAGCGTCGGTGCGCGGCGAGCTGCCGCCCGTCACGCAGGCGGCCGCGTTCGACGAGATGGTGCGTCAGCATCCGAAGCGCAAGATGAGCGACCTGTTCAGCGCCGCGTATCGCAAGCGCACGCTCGCGGTGGCGACGTTGTGGGCGACCTGCGGGTTCATCCAGTACGGGCTGTCGACGTGGTTGCCGACGATCTACAAGAACTTCTATCACGCGCCGCTGCAGCTCGCGCTGAACCTCGCGGTGATCGGTTCGGTGATGGGCGTGCTCGGGTCGCTGGCGTCGGCGCTGCTGGTCGACAAGCTCGGCCGCAAGCCGGTGATCGTGTGGTCGTTCGTGCTGTGCGCGCTGTCGCTGGCGTTCGCGGGCTTCTATCACGCGTCGTCGGTGTATGTCGTGTCGATCTTCTGCTCGCTGTCGCTCGGGTTGATGGCGTCGGGGTTCATTACCGCATACGTCTATACGCCGGAGCAGTATCCGACGAGCATCCGCGCGTCGGGCTGCGGGCTCGGCAGCGCGTGGCTGAAGATCGCATCGTTCGTCGCACCGATGGTGGTGCCGCACGCGATCATCGGCGGCAACCTCGCGCCGGCGTTCTACCTGATCGGCATCGTGCCGCTGATCGCAGCGGTGACGGTGCACTTCGTCGGGATCGAGACGAAGGGGAAGGTGCTCGAAGCGCTGGAGGCGTAAGCGCGGCCGGTTGGCGGTAACAACTGAGGTGAAGAGGCCCGGGCGATGATCTCCGGGCCTTTTTGTTTTGCGGTGATCCGGGGTGCCGCGGTGGGGCGGTTCGTGCGAATGAACGAAATGGCCGGCTGGCGGCTTGCGTGTTCTAATTCACGATCCTGTTTTTCGACCGACTGTCGCCATGCCTCTGTTCGAACCTGTCACGCTGGATACCTCCCGCCTCGTCCTGCGACCGCTACGCGAAGCGGACGCACATGCGTTCTTCGAAATCTGGTCGGATGCGGAAGCGATGCGCTATTTCTCGTTTTCGCCGATGACGCATGTCGAACAGGCGGTCGAGCGCGTCGCGCGCAACGTGAAGACGTCCGCGAGCGGGCAGGACCTGATCTGCGTGCTCGAACTGCGGGAAACCGGCGAAGCGCTCGGCGAATGCGTGCTGTTCCATGCGAACGAGCAATGCCGGCGCGCGGAGATCGGCTTTTGCCTGCGGCGCCAGTACTGGAGCGGCGGCTACATGCGCGAGGCGGCATCGGCCGTGATCGATCATGCGTTCGGCACGTTGCGGCTGAACCGGCTCGAAGCCGATATCGATCCGCGCAACGTCGCGTCGGCGCGGCTGCTCGAACGGCTCGGCTTCGCGCGTGAAGGGGTGTTGCGCGAACGCTGGATCGTCGGCGACGAAGTGTCGGACAGCGCGCTGTACGGGTTGCTGGCGAGCGACCGGCGCGCGTGATGCAGCCGTCGGCGGATCACTTCACGGCAGGAACGATCGCGAACGCGTCCACCTCGACCAGCACATCCGGGCGAAACAGCGAAGCCACGCCGACGAGCGCGCTCGCGGGCGGGCAGGCGGTATTGACCCACCGGTCGCGCACCTCGCGAATCTGCGGCAACAGGCTCGAATCGAAGTCGCGGACGTAAATCGTCAGCCGCGCGACGGACTCGAAGCCGACCCCCGCGGCGCGAAGCGTGCCGGCGATGTTGCGGAACACCTGGTCGAGTTGCGTCGCATGATCGATGCCGACCACGGTGCCGTCGGCGTCGAACGGAACATGCCCGGACAAATACGGCGGCTGGCCGCCTTCCACGAGTACGGCCTGCGAAATGCCGGGAATCGTGGCGCCAGGGGGATTGATTGCACGCAGCATGCGGTGCTCCTCTCAGGTTGATGCGGCTGTTCGGGACGGTCGGCGGTGGTCCGCCGCGTTCGATTCACAAGGTTGGCCGGCGATGGCGCGACGCGCTCACAGTCGAGCGAGCCGGCCCTCGACCTGTTCTTTCCCGCGTAGCGCCGCGACCCAGCGATCGGGCAGCGCGTGCTCGCCGTACAGCGCGCCGGCGAGGCTGCCCGCGATGGCCGCCGTCGTATCCGTGTCGTTGCCGAGCGCGATCGCGCGCTTCACGCAATCTTCGTAGCTGTCCGTCGACAGCAGGCAATGGATCGACGACCAGAAACTGTCGACCACGTAACCGGAGCCTTGCGGCGCATCGAAGCGGCCGTCGAGCACGATCTTCAGTTCAATTTCGTCGGCCGTGCCCGCGTAGCGCGCCAGCAGTTCGTCTTCGGCCGCGCGCACCGCGTCGGGAGCAGGCTGGCCATCGACGAGCCCCATCGCCGCCAGCGCATATAGCGCACAGCACAGCTGCGAGCGCACGTGGCCGTGCGTAACGACGCTCTGCTTGCACGCGAGCCGGATCGCTTCGTCGCGCGATGCGGCGACCATCACCACCGGAAAGCAGCGCATCAGCGAGCCGTTGCCGTTGTCGCGTTCGTCGCAAGGGCCGGCAACGGCTGGCGCCGTGCCGGCCGCCAGCGCGTGCAACGCACGCTGCGTTTGCAGGCCGACGTCGAACACGCGGCCATCGGGCGTGAAGGCGCCGCGATGAAACCAGTCCTGCAGGTTGCGGGCGAACGTATCGAGGTTCAGGTCGCGGTCGTCCGACAGCGCGTCGAGCAATGCGAGCGCCTGCGCGCCATCGTCGCTCCAGGTGCCGGGTGGAACACCATCGTGTGCGCGCGCAAAGCCGGGCGGCGGCGTCATGTCGATCGCAGCGGCCGGCGGGATCGACGCGGCGTCGTGGAATTCGTACGGTACGCCCAGCGCGTCGCCGATCAGCAGGCCCAGCAGGCCGCCGCGCAGGCGGGATCGTCGGTTCGGAATGGCAGTCATCGGACAGGGGGCGGATTGGCGGCTCGCGCCGCGGAATATCGTGCAGCCTAGACCAATCGCCTGCGCGTGCCTAGCCGATGCAGCGTCGCCGATGCGAACGAATGCCGCATGGCCCATGCGCGCCGGTGAACTAGAGTCGAACGGTAGCCGATGACACGACACCGGGAAAACAAGCGCATGGCGAAGAAATTTCCGCTGCATCCCGTGCATCCGGAGCGGATCTGCTGGGGATGCGACAACTACTGCCCGACGCACGCGATGCGCTGCGGCAACGGCTCCAGCCGTACACAGCACCCGAGCGAACTGCTCGGCGACGACTGGTATCGATACGGCGACTGGGGCATCGAAGGCGTGGATGCCGACAACGAATCCGAACCCGCTATCGAAGCCGGCGGGCAGTCATAGCGACAAGTTGCCTCACCCGGGTGCGTCCGTTTTCTTGATCTGCATCACGGTTGCGAAACCCGTGCCGAAACATCATGAATAAAGATGCATGCACAACGCATCTTGAGGCGGGCGGGATGCCGGTGGCCAGGAACTTGCGTTCCGCCGCCGATCGCGCCGACCCGCGCCCCCATGATCGAGAAAGGAGAGCACCGTGTTTTGCTATCAATGCGAACAGACCGACCGGACCGGCACACGCCCCGGCTGCGCATCGGCGAAAGGCAACTGCGGCAAGGATGCAACGACGGCCGACCTGCAGGACCTGCTGGTCCACGCGGTGAAGGGCATTGCGCAATACGGCGCGATCGCGCGAGCGATGGGCGCACCGGATCGCGACGCCGACCGGTTCGTGCTTTACGCGATGTTCACGACGCTCACCAACGTGAACTTCCATGCGGCCCGTTTCGTCGCGCTGCTGCGCGAAGCGGCACAGATGCGCGACCGCGTGAAGGCCGCATGTGAAGCGCGCGCGCGGGCGGCGGGCACGGTCGTTCCGGCGCAGCACGGGCCGGCGATGTGGCAGCCGGCGGACGATCTGGCCGGCCTGCTGGAACAGGCCGCGCGCGTCGGCGTGGACAACGGGCTCGACGAGGTGGGCGCGGACATCGTCGGCCTGCGCGCGCTGGTGCTGTACGGGCTGAAGGGCGTGTGCGCGTATGCGCATCATGCACGGGTGCTCGGCTACGAGCGCGACGACATCTACGAAGGCATCGAGGCGGCGCTCGCGTTTCTCGCGCGCGACCCGGACGACGTCAACGCGCTGCTCACGCAGGCACTCGACCTCGGCCGGCTGAACCTCACGGTCATGGAACTGCTCGACAGCGCGAACACCGGCCGTTTCGGCGCGCAGCGACCGACGGCCGTGCGCGTGTCGCCGGTGGCGGGCAAGGCGATCCTCGTGTCGGGCCACGATCTCGGCGATCTGCACGCGCTGCTCGAACAGACGGCCGGTACGGGCATTCACGTGTACACGCATGGCGAGATGCTGCCGGCCCATGCGTATCCGGTGCTGAAGGCGTTTCCGCACCTGGTCGGCAACTACGGCGGCGCGTGGCAGGATCAGCAGAGCGACTTCGCGCATTTCCCCGGGCCGATCCTGATGACGTCCAACTGCATCATCGAGCCGATGCCGCAGTACCGGCAGCGGATCTTCACGACGGGGCCGGTCGGCTGGCCGGGCGTGCGCCATCTCGAACATCACGACTTCTCGACGCTGATCCGCGCCGCACAGGCGCTGCCCGGGTTCCCGGCCACGGCGCCGGAGGAGACGATTACGGTCGGCTTCGGCCGGCATGCGGTGCTTGGCGTCGCGGACAAGGTCATCGATGCGGTCAAGGCCGGACAGATCCGCCATTTCTTCCTGATCGGCGGCTGCGACGGCGCGGCGCCGGGCCGCAACTACTACACCGAGTTCGCGGAGCAGGCGCCCGACGATACGGTCGTGATGACGCTCGGCTGCAACAAGTACCGCTTCAACCGGCACGCATTCGGCGATATCGGCGGCATTCCGCGCCTGCTCGACGTCGGGCAGTGCAACGACAGCTACTCGGCGATCCGGATTGCGACGGCGCTCGCCGACGCATTCGAATGCGGCGTGAACGACCTGCCGCTGTCGCTCGTGATCTCGTGGTTCGAGCAAAAGGCGGCGGCCGTGCTGCTGACGCTGCTCGCGCTCGGCCTGCGCAACATCCGCCTCGGGCCGACGCTGCCGGCCTTCGTGACGCCGGGCGTGCTGGCGGTGCTGGTCGAGCAATTCGGCATCCAGCCGATCGGCGACGCGGGCACCGACCTGGCCGCGTCGCTGGCGCGCCAGGCCGCTTGAGCGGGATCGTTCGATGACTTATCGCATCGAGATCACGACACGCGACGGCGAGCGCTTCGGCTTCGGCTGCGACGGCGAGCAGGATCTGCTGTCGGCCGCGGCCGACGCCGATATCACGCTGCCGTCGCAATGTCGGCGCGGCAGCTGCGGCGCCTGCCAGGCGACCGTCGTCGATGGCGCGTACGAGATGCAGCCCGACAGCGCCGGCGTGCTGCCGGCCGGCCAGCGGGGCGCGGTCCTGCTGTGCCGGACCCGGCCGCGCGGCGATCTGCAGGTTGCCGCGCCGTACGACCGCACCAAGGTGCTGCTGCATCCGGTGCCCGTGCGCACCGCGCGGATCGCTGCGCTCGAGACGATCGCGGCCGATACGATGCGCGTCGAGCTGCAGATCGAGCCCGACGACGCGTTCGGGTCGGCCGCGGAGTTCGAGCCCGGTCAGTTCGCGGAACTCGAGGTGCCGGGCAGCGGTGTGCGCCGCCCGTATTCGCTCGCGAACACGAGCAACTGGGACGGCCGCCTCGAGTTCCTGATCCGGTTGCGGCCGGGCGGCTGGTTCTCGACGTATCTGCGCGAGCGTGCGCGTCCGGGCGATCCGCTGACCGTGCGCGTGCCGATGGGCGGCTTCGGACTGTTCGCGGACAGCCTGCGGCCACGCTGGTTCGTCGCGGGTGGCACGGGGCTCGCACCGATCCTGTCGATGCTGCGGCGCATGGCTGAATTCCAGGAGATGGTCGACGCGCGGCTGTTTTTCGGCGTCAATCAGGAAAGCGAACTGTTCATGCTCGACGAGCTGGCGCGATTGCAGGCCGAGCTGCCGCGGTTGCGCGTCGATCTGTACGTATGGCGACCGGACGAGGAGTGGGGCGGGTTGAGTGGTACGCCGGTCGACGCGTTGCGCATGGCGCTTGCGGAGGCGGGTGCGTCGCCGGATATCTACGTATGCGGGCCGCCGCCGCTTGTCCAGGCGGTGCGGGATGTGGCGACGGTGGCAGGCGTGCCCGATGCGCAGTTCGCGAGCGAGCGTTTTACCGTTTGATGCCGGAGCCCGTAGCGGCACGAGTGACTTGCCGGATTCACGGCGCGAACGTACTCTTGGTCGACACCATCCTCCCTCGGCAGGTGCTCGACCATGCAAGCCCATCCTCTGCGTCTTTCCCCCGGCGACGACCTGCGCGCGTCGATCGAGCAGGCATTGCGTGAGCACGACGCGCACGCGGCATTCGTGATCCAGGGCATCGGCAGCCTGAGCGTCGCGCAGTTGCGTTTTGCCGGGGCCGACGTGCCGACCGAGTTGCGCGGCGACCTCGAAATCCTGACGCTGGCCGGCTCGGTGTCACCGGATGGCGCGCACCTGCACATGTCCGTTTCCGACGTGGTCGGCCGCGTGTCGGGTGGCCATGTGGCCAGCGGCTGCATGGTGCGCACGACCGCCGAGATCCTGCTGGCCGTGCTGCCCGCGCATCGCTTTGCGCGCGAGCCCGACCCGCACACCGGCTTCAACGAACTGGTGATCCGCCGCGAGCCGGGCGGCGATGCCGAGTGAATGACGCGAAGCGGCGCTAGAATCGCCGGTCATTCGAAGCTTTTCCGCCATTCACGCTTCCGCGAGGCCACCATCCATGGATGATTCCGAAATCGAACAAAAGGTGTGGGACATCGAGCGCACCTGGCTCGAGGGCGCGACGCCCGAGCAATGGCACCGCTTCGCCGCGCGCTCCAACTACGACGGCAACGGCCGTGCGCTGCGCTGGCTGCTCGACAACCGCAACATCGATCGCGCCACCGCGTTGCTGATCTACTGGAATCTCGGCGCCGCGTGGTTCGTGCAGTACGCGAACGAAAGCGACCTGGGCGACGGGTCGTATCAACTGGACACGTTCCGGCTGGTGCGTGAAATCGAGCAGCGTTATGCCGATGGCTACTACGCCGATCACGGGATCTGGTTCGATCCGCACGACTTCGACGGCGCGGGCCCGGACGACTATCCGGACGTACCGGTCGCGCGGCCGGTGCCGGCACTGATGCTGCAGCCGACGAACGGCCGCGAGTATGTCGATCTCGACGAGGCGGAAGGGTACGACGAAGGCTTGCCGTTCGACGTCGTCGAGCGGATTTCCGCGCTTTACGACTGACCGCGCTGCGATTACCTGTCGGCACCGCATAAAAAAATGGCGCCGCGGGCATTCAGCCTGCGACGCCATGGCGTGGTGTGCTGCGACGTCAACCGCCCGCCGCAGCCCGCTCCGCGTGCTTACATCTGCACGGTGTCGGCCACTTCCTTGAAGTCTTCGATCTGGTCGAAGTTCATGTACTTGTAGATCTGGTCGCCGTTCGCGTTGAGCACGCCCATGTCGGCCATGTACTCTTCCTTGGTCGGGATCTTGCCCAGACGCGAGCAGATCGCCGCCAGTTCCGCCGAGCCGAGATACACGTTCGTGTTCTTGCCGAGACGGTTCGGGAAGTTACGGGTCGACGTCGACATGACCGTCGCGCCTTCGCGCACCTGAGCCTGGTTACCCATGCACAGCGAGCAGCCCGGCATTTCGGTACGCGCACCGGCCGTGCCGAACACGCCGTAGTGGCCTTCTTCGGTCAGCTGCTTCTGGTCCATCTTGGTCGGCGGCGCGACCCACAGCTTGACCGGAATGTCGCGCTTGCCTTCGAGCAGCTTCGACGCGGCACGGAAGTGACCGATGTTGGTCATGCACGAGCCGATGAACACTTCGTCGATCTTCGCGCCTGCGACGTCGGACAGCGTCTTCACGTCGTCCGGGTCGTTCGGGCACGCGACGATCGGCTCGTGGATGTCGGCGAGGTCGATCTCGATGACGGCCGCGTACTCGGCGTCGGCATCCGGCGACAGCAGTTGCGGGTCGGCCAGCCACTGTTCCATTGCCTGGATACGGCGCTGCAGGCTGCGCGGATCCTGGTAGCCCTGCGCGATCATCCACTTCAGCAGCGTGATGTTGCTGTTGAGGTACTCGATGATCGGTTCCTTGTTCAGGTGGACCGAGCAACCGGCTGCCGAACGCTCGGCGGACGCATCCGACAGCTCGAATGCTTGCTCGACCTTCAGGTCGGGCAGGCCTTCGATTTCGAGGATGCGGCCCGAGAAGATGTTCTTCTTGCCTTGCTTGGCGACCGTCAGCATGCCTTGCTTGATCGCGTACAGCGGGATCGCGTTGACGAGGTCACGCAGCGTGACGCCCGGCTGCATCTTGCCCTTGAAGCGGACCAGCACCGATTCCGGCATGTCCAGCGGCATCGTGCCGGTGGCGGCCGCGAACGCGACCAGGCCCGAACCTGCCGGGAAGCTGATGCCGATCGGGAAGCGCGTGTGCGAATCGCCGCCGGTGCCGACGGTGTCAGGCAGCAGCATGCGGTTCAGCCACGAGTGGATCACGCCGTCGCCCGGGCGCAGCGCAATACCGCCGCGCGTGCTGATGAAGTTCGGCAGCGTCTGGTGCGTCTTCACGTCGACCGGCTTCGGATAAGCGGCGGTGTGGCAGAACGACTGCATCACGAGGTCGGCCGAGAAGCCGAGGCACGCGAGATCCTTCAGTTCGTCGCGGGTCATCGGGCCCGTGGTGTCCTGCGAGCCGACCGAGGTCATCTTCGGTTCGCAGTACGTGCCCGGGCGCACGCCCTGGCCTTCCGGCAGACCGCATGCGCGGCCGACCATCTTCTGCGCGAGCGAGAAGCCCTTGCCGCTGTCGGCCGGCTGGTGCGGCAGGCGGAACAGCGTCGACGGCGCGAGGCCCAGTGCTTCACGTGCCTTCGCGGTCAGGCCGCGGCCGATGATCAGCGGAATGCGGCCGCCGGCGCGCACTTCGTCGAACAGCACGTCGGACTTGACCTGGAATTCGGCGATCACGTTGCCGTCCTTCAGCGCCTTGCCATCGTACGGGCGCAGTTCGACCACGTCGCCCATTTCCATCTGCGACACGTCGAGCTCGATCGGCAGCGCGCCGGCGTCTTCCATCGTGTTGTAGAAGATCGGGGCGATCTTGCTGCCGAGGCACACGCCGCCGAAGCGCTTGTTCGGCACGAACGGGATGTCTTCGCCGGTGAACCACAGCACCGAGTTGGTGGCCGACTTGCGCGAGGAGCCGGTGCCGACCACGTCGCCCACGTAGGCGACCAGGTGACCCTTTTCCTTCAGCGATTCGATGAACTTGATCGGGCCGCGCTTGCCGTCTTCTTCCGGCGTGATGCCCGGGCGTGCGTTCTTCAGCATCGCCAGCGCGTGCATCGGGATGTCCGGGCGGGTGGTCGCGTCCGGGGCCGGCGACAGGTCGTCGGTGTTGGTTTCGCCCGTCACCTTGAACACGGTGATGGTCAGGCTTTGCGGCACTTCCGGACGGCTCGTGAACCATTCGGCGTCGGCCCAGCTCTGCAGCACGGCCTTCGCGTGCACGTTGCCCTTGTCGGCGAGTTCCTTGACGTCATGGAACTGGTCGAACATCAGCAGGGTTTTCTTCAGTGCGTCAGCGGCCACGGCAGCGACGGCTTCATCGGACAGCAGCTCGATCAGCGGCTGGATGTTGTAGCCGCCCAGCATCGTGCCGAGCAGTTCGGTCGCGCGTTCGCGCGAGATCAGCGGGCAGGCGGTCTCGCCCTTGGCCACGGCGGCCAGGAAGCCGGCCTTCACGCGGGCGGCTTCGTCGACGCCTGCGGGCACGCGGTGGGTGATCAGGTCGAGCAGCGTCTGCTCTTCGCCGGCGGGCGGGTTCGTCAGCAGTTCCACCAGTTCGGCGGTCTGCTGAGCCGTCAGCGGCAGGGGAGGAATACCGAGCGCGGCGCGGGCGGCCACGTGAGCACGAAAGTTTTCAAGCATGGGGAGACCTGCTGATATTGCGTTTGAGGGGAAGGCCTTGCCGGCACTCCGGGGCTGTTCCAGGCACTGCTTTGCAGCGGGATTCTAATCTCAATGCGCTTTAACGTCAAATGTCTTATGTCTTATATAAGAGTTGATGATGGCGCACGGGAAAGCGAGGTGGCGCGGGGGCGTCGGTCGTTTCGGACGTGTCGCGGAGACTCGGACGGGCGTGCGGGCGGGCGTCGTGTCGCGGGAGGTTCCGGCTGCCGCCGGGAGGCGCAGTGGGCGGTGGGGTGGCGGGATGCCCGACTGCGAGCCGGGATCGTCGGTCCGCATCAGGTGCCCCCGTCGCCGGCTTTGGCTGCCGCCATGTGAACTGGCGCGAACCGTTCGAGGCCGCGACCGGCGAGGTGCGCTGCCGGTAACGGAGCCCCGGGAGCCGGGTTGCCGGCGGCGCATATATCTGCACAAGCCGGCAAGAAACGTTACACACAGGCCGCTTTCGCGCGCCTACGCTCTATTTCACGCGACTTTCAATCAGGTTTCAACATGCGGAGCGAGCATCGGTGCATGCCGGCCGCCCCGTTCCGGAATGTCCTGGATGGTCGCGAGCCCTTGAATCCCGTCGATCCAGAACATGCGATCCAGAGAATCGATTGTCGTGGTGTTGTCGCTCGTCGCATCGTCGGTCGGTCATGCGGCCGCGACCGACGACGAAACGCGTGGCTTGGCCGGCAGTCCCGTTGCCCTGGTCTATCGCGGCCCGGCCGCGTGCGATGGCTGCCCGGAGACGATTGCGCAGCGCCTGCGGGAATCGGACCACAAGTTCCGGGTGATCTACGTCGGGCCGGCGGAGAAACTCAAGATCACGCCCGCTGTCCTGGCCGGCGCCGCGCTCTATGTCCAGCCCGGTGGCGGGCAGGACATCCCCGGTGCGGCGGCCAGCATCGGACAGCATTCGATCAAGGCCGTGCGGCAATACGTGTCGAACGGCGGACGCTATCTGGGCATCTGCATGGGTGCCTACCTGGCGGGCGACCCGGGTTTCGGGCTGGTGGCCGGCGAGTTCGACTCCGAGGTCGACCGGCCGGGCTCGACGCTTCACGGGATCGCGGACACGGTGACGCCAGTGGTCTGGCGCGGGAAAAAACGCTGGATCTACTTCCAGGACGGCGCGATGCTCCCGGCCGCCCCCGGCGCGGTCGTGCTGGCGACCTATCCGAACCGCGATATCGCGGCCGCGACCTATCGGTACGGCAAGGGGCGCGTCGGGCTCGTCGGCCCGCATCCCGAAGCCGACGAAAGCTGGTATCGCGAGAACGGACTCAAGAACCCGGACGGCATTCGGCCGGACATGGCCGACGACCTGATCAACGCGACGATGAAGCCATAACGGCGTGGATGCTACTTCCGCTTATTTCCGCCTGGCGCGATACGCGTCGAGGTTCTTCCGCGCCTGCGCGCGGATCGCGCGTTGCATGAAAGGCGTCCAGCCGAGCAGGGCGCCTTTCAGCCCCAGCGCCTGACGCGCCCAGCGCCACAGGTCGAAGCTGTCGCGATGCTCGACGATGCGTCCGTCGCGAAACCGGAACCGCGCGTCGATCCGGTTGACCACCATCCGGTCGGTTGCGGTAAAGCGGTAGTGAGCGATCCACTCGGCGCGCCCGGCCTGTTGATCCGCGGCGACGTCGCCGAACGTCAATGAAAAGTCCTGCGCCCGCGCGACCAGCATGCGCCACATGTCGCGTGCGAGGTCGCCGCGCAGCTCGCCGAATGCGGGATCGCTGAACACGACGTCATCGGCATAGCAGGCGAGCATCCCGTCGATGTCGCGCTGCTGGAACGCCGTATAGAAGCGCTGGATCAACTCGGTGTGTGGTTGGCTCATCTTTGGGTGTGTTGTCGTTGGCGATGAAGCGGGGTCTCGACGCGGCGGCCGGATGCCGGGCAAGCCACTGTAGCGGAAATCAAATGACCTGTCGCCGATGGCAGCGGCGGCGCGTAGCGGTCGCTCGCGGCTGTTCCACGGGCCGGTCATTTGACGGACAATCCGGCGCTGGAGGCCGATTGCGCGTCGACCTGAGCGCGCGCGTCGACTGCCGGGAACCCACTCATGACATTCCGCTTTGAAGCCCCGTTGCGGCGCACGTTTCTGCTCGCGCTGCTTGCTTACGCACCCCAGGCCTTCGCGGCAGGGCTCGACTGCGCGCAGGCATCCAGCCAGACCGAAAAAGCCGTCTGCGCATCGAACGACCTGCATCAGGACGACGGCAGGCTGTCGGTCTTTTACCGGAAACTGTCCGATGCATTGCCGCAGGGGCAGCGTGCTGCGTTGCGCACCGCGCAGCTCGGCTGGCTGAAGACCCGAGATCAATGCGGCGCTGATCACGGTTGTCTCGAACAGCGCTATCTGACGCGGATCGGCGACCTGCAATCGCAGCTCGCCACGGTGCTCGCCTATCGCCCCGACGCGGAAGACAAGGCTGCGCTCGACGACTTGCGCGCGCTCGTCGACCAGGCGCGCCGCACGGATTCAAGTTCGCCGGTCGAGAAAGTGATCGACCGGTTGCGGATCACGAACGGCGTTACGCGCTTTTCGAGCGACGCCAGCGACGCCAGCGACGGGCAGGGGCCGGTGTTGCCGACGGCGCGCCCCGGCGGCGTGACGGCCGACGAGTGGCGGGCGTTGAAGGCGTCGCCGAGTGGGGCGGACGATGCCGCGATGGGCGCCTCCTACACGCTGATCGATCTCGACGGCGACGGGCAGCGCGATCTGGTCGTCGAATCGGCATCGAACGGAACCGGGTTGTGGTCGTCGGTCGATGTCTTGCGCCGCAAGGGCGGCAAGTTCGAGGTATCAGGCGATTCGAACGAGTCGCTCGACCGCAGCCTTTACACGACGAATGGCCGCGGCGCGAATCAGGCGGGAGAATGGATACGCTTGCGCGGGCGCGTCTATGCGTTGTATCGCGACAGCCACTACGGCATGGACGAGTTTTACCTGCTGCGGCCGTTTACCGTCGTTGGCCAGGTGCCGAAACTGACGGTGCATTATCGTTACCGCCTGTCGGTGCCGATCGAGCAGCGCAATGAAGGCAAGGCCGGTTCGACAACGCTCGACGGCAAGCTGCATGCAGCGCTCGAACAGGCGCTGCACGACGTGAGCGACAGCACCGCGCGCGATGCGGGTTCCGACACGCCGCTGTGTCCGATTCCGCCGTCGGTGCAGGGCGACGATCGCAGCGAATACTCGAGCTACGGGCCCGGTCACTACGCGTACGAGATCGTCGGCGACATGGCGGTTCATGTCGGCGACACGTGTTACATCGGCCGGTTGATCGACTGGTTTGGCGACTACCGGAAGGATGGCCTGGTCGCGCAGCTGTCGATGCGTCTTCCCCGCGACGAGTCGGACCGCGAGCAGACGTTCAGCGTGAACGGCATCCGGACCGTGACATCCGTCGCGACATCGATCGAGAAAATGACCGTGAACAGCGGGAATTGATCCAGGCGCGCGCGGCTCCGGTTCAGTCGTCGTGACCCGAACGCGGCCGGCGCGTCAACCGACGCCTGTCAGCGATTCGCCAGCGCGACGTCCTGGTTGCCGCGCCCCGTCACCAGGCAGCCCGACATGAAGGCTTCGCCCTGGCTGCTGGCGGCTGCTTCGCCGAAGCCGCGGCCGAGCGCGTCGACCTTCACCTGCGCGGCGCCTTGTTCGCACGCGAGCGGGCTGGTGTCGCGGCCCTGCGCATGCAGGATCGCGCGATCGCCAATGAGATACGCCAGCAGTGCGAAAACAGCGATATGTACGGCTCGTCTCATGGTTCGTCTCCTCGTGGCTCAAGCGTAACGCGGACCGGTTTGACGAAGCACTTGGGGGTTCCCCCGGTAAACGTCTGCTGAAATGGGGAGCGCTGGGTGATCCTGTCCCGTTTTTCGTGGTTGGAGGGGGGAGGGAAAGCGCGGCTTCAGTGCGCGCGGCAGGCTAAACCGGACGGGCGGCGACGCATTCGCGCGACGGTTGCCGGCGCGACAGGCGTGCGATTCACGGGAGTTTGACGAATGTCAGGGTACGGACGGGAGGGGGCGGTCGCGCGGCCGTTCAAAGCGATAGCATGAATGCATGATTTGACGGAACGCGATCGCGGAGAAAGGCATCGGTTCCGGCAAGCAGGTGCGTGTTGAACATCGCTGTCGAATTAGTGAGGAATCCAAATGCTTAACGTCTCTTCCGTCCTGATCAGCCTCGCCCCGTTGTGGGCCATCCTGCTCGTTGCGTCTTCGGCCGCCACCTATTTCGTGTTCTGGCGCAAGGTCATCGATTAAGCGCTGCGTGAACGCCGGTGCGCGTGTGAGCGGCAACGCGCACATGTGTCGCACCGCACGTTGCAAACCCGGGGCGCGTCGGCGAACGAGCCCTCGACGCGCTGCCGCGCGTCATTCCGGTCATTGCACGGCCGTGACCGGCACATTCGAAATCCGCACCAGCCGGCTCATCACGCTGCGGCGGAACACCGACATCAGCGCATGCAACGGGTCGTGCCGCGGCGCGACGACCACGATCTCGTCGCACCCCGTCTCTGCCGCGACCGACGCGATCGTATCGGCCACCGGGCCCACCTTCATCACGACGCTGTACTTGACGCCGGCTTCCTGCAGGATCCGCTCGGCCATGGCCAGATCGTCGGACGCGAACTTCTCCTCGATCGAACGCAGCCGCGACAGCGGATGGTAGGCCTCGAGCCGCGTCGATTCGAGCGGTGCCTGAACGTTGATCAGCACGATCTCCGACGCGCACCGTTCGCGATACAGGAATGTCGCGTGGCGAACCGCCTGAAGCGAGCGGGGAGAGTGGCCGACCGGAACCAGCAGCTTGAGCATGAACGTTGTCCAGGAAACGAGATGATTCCAGCGTAGCGCCCCGCCGGGCCGAACGATCTAAAGAGAACGGGCGGCCGCGTAAAAATGTCGTTAACGCGTGCCGCCTCGTGGCGCGCCTAATAGAAATATAAGAAATTTAAGTTTATGCGCATAAACGATTTCATCGGCCGGGGCGGCGCGCGCGAAGCGGGGCCCGTCGCCCCGATTTAGTCGGAACCGCAATGAATCGCGGCGGAAAATATCGGAGGTCGCCGATCCGGCGTCGCGTAGAGTAGTGCATCGGCCGCGGCGCGGCCGCTCCCGGCCGGTTCGGGAGCGACCGCCGCCATGCGGCCCGCCATTCCATTCCGATTCCAGGAGACTCCGCATGCCGCACGGCGCCCCGCAGCTTCTCGCTCCCGCTTCCATCCCCGTCGACCCGATCGTGCGCCTGTCGGCGGGCGAGCTCGCGTCGGCGATCCGCAGCAAGGCCGTGTCGTGCGTCGAGACGATGCGCGCGTACCTCGATCACGTCGAGCGGGTGAACGGCGCGGTCAACGCGATCGTCGCGCTGCGCGATCGCGACGCGCTGCTCGCCGAGGCCGCGGAAAAGGATGCCGCGCTGGCGCGCGGCGAGTACCACGGCTGGATGCACGGGATGCCGCAGGCGCCGAAGGATCTGGCGATGACGAAGGGGCTGCGGACGACCTACGGCTCGCCGATCTTCCGCGAGAACGTGCCGCAGGCCGATTCCGTGGGCGTCGCGCGGATGCGCGCGGCCGGCGCGATCTTCATCGGCAAGACCAACACCCCCGAATTCGGGCTCGGCTCGCACACGTTCAACGAGGTCTACGGCGCGACGCGCAATCCGTACGACCTGACCAAGAGTGCGGGCGGCAGCAGCGGCGGCACGGCGGCGGCGCTCGCGTCGCGGATGCTGCCGGTGGCGGGCGGCAGCGATTTCGGCGGCCCGCTGCGCAATCCGGCCGCGTTCGTCAACATCTACTGCTTCCGTCCGTGGGCGTCGCGCGGATGCGCGCGGCCGGCGCGATCTTCATCGGCAAGACCAACACCCCCGAATTCGGGCTCGGCTCGCACACGTTCAACGAGGTCTACGGCGCGACGCGCAATCCGTACGACC
>NZ_JAAGPB010000962.1:0-1707 GCF_017104585.1 Burkholderia sp. Ac-20392 | reverse complement strand
GCTACGTGAACCCCGCGACGGGCGGCTGGCCGATGCCGACGATCGCCACCTTCATGCAGTTCCTGCCTGCCGGTTTCGACGGCCGCACGTACCGCAGCACCGACGCGACGATCTACTGCGTCGTCGAAGGCAGCGGCACCGCGCACATCGGCGGCAACGCATTCGATTTCGAGCCGCACGACATTTTCGTCGCGCCGTCGTGGGCGCCCGTGCGGCTGTCTGCGTCATCCGACAGCGTGCTGTTCAGCTACTCCGACCGGCCCGTGCTGTCCGCATTGAACCTGCTGCGCGAAGCGCGCGACTGACGCCGGCCGCTTTCAACGATTCGTTTCCCATGCGTCGCCGCCGCGGCGCGCCCCCTTCATTCGTCATTACGCTGGAGCCATTCATGATTTTCGTTTTCCCGCCTGAAGCGCCCGTGGCGCTCCCCGTCGCCGGCAGCGACGCGCAGTTCGCGGTACGCCGCGTCTATTGCGTCGGCCGCAACTACGCGGCTCATGCTCGCGAAATGGGCTTCGATCCCGATCGCGAGCCGCCGTTCTTCTTCTGCAAGCCGGCCGATTCGATCGTGCCGGTCGCGTACGGCGAAACGCTCGATCTCGCATATCCGTCGCAGACGCAGAACTATCACTACGAAGCCGAACTCGTCGCGGTGATCGGCAAGGGCGGCTCGGACATCCCGCTCGAGCGCGCGCTCGAACACGTGTGGGGCTATGCGGTCGGCCTCGACATGACGCGCCGCGACCTGCAGATGAAGATGCGCGAGATGGGCCGGCCGTGGGAAATCGGCAAGGCATTCGACCGCTCGGCGCCGATCGGGCCCGTGCATCCGGTGAGCGAAGTCGGTCATTTCGAGCAGGGCGGCCTGTGGCTGACCGTCAACGATGCGACGAAGCAGAGGAGCGATGTGTCGCACCTGATCTGGTCGGTCGCGGAAACGGTGGCCGACCTGTCGAAGTTCTTCCGCCTCGAACCGGGTGACGTGATCTTCACGGGCACGCCCGAAGGCGTCGGCGCGGTCGTCGCGGGCGACGTGATGAAGGTCGGCGTCGAACGGCTCGGCGAACTGACCGTGCGCGTGGTCTGACGCATCTTCCTCGAAAGGCGACATCGTGCAACTGCATAGCTTCTTCAACAGTTCGACGTCCTACCGGGTGCGCATCGCGCTTGCGCTGAAAGGGCTGCCGTACGACACGCTGCCGGTGAACATCCGCACCGGCGAGCATCGCGAGGCGGCCTACGTCGCGAACGTGAACCCGTCGGCCGCGGTGCCGGCGCTGGTCGACGGCGATTTCCGTCTCGGGCAGTCGCTCGCGATCCTCGATTACCTCGACCAGATCCAGCCGACGCCTCGACTGATTCCGCTCGAACTGCGCCAACGCGCGCGCGTGCTGGAACTCGCGACGCTGATCGCATGCGACATCCATCCGGTCAACAACCTGCGCGTGCTGCGCTATCTCGACACCGAGTTGAAGGTCACGCCGCAGCAGAAGACCGCGTGGTATCGGCACTGGATCGCGGAAGGGATGGCCGGCGTCGAGCGGCTGCTCGCGCGCGCGGACGAGGGCCCGTGGTGCTTTGGCGACACGCCGACGCTGGCCGACGTGTGCCTCGTGCCGCAGGTCGCGAATGCGTTGCGAATGGATTGCGACCTGAGTGCCTATCCGCGCAGCCTCGCGGTGTTTGAACACGCGCGGCACGAGCCGG
>NZ_JAAGPB010000961.1:0-240 GCF_017104585.1 Burkholderia sp. Ac-20392 | reverse complement strand
GAGAAGCGTAGGCGAGAAGGGGCGCGCGTGTGCTGGCAGGGAAGGTGGGGTCGGCAATGGTGGGGAGATGAGGCGATCAGGGACGGCGAGAAGCGGGCAAGCAGCGCGACGGGGTAGGCGGACAACAGGGGGGCCTGGTGCGCAGCGATCGTGAGCGTGTCGGTAGAGGCGGACGAGAGGTACAAGTTGAAGCGTGGCGGTGAGCGCGGGCAGGGCGGAGAGAAATATGTTTTTTTTTTC
>NZ_JAAGPB010000960.1:0-1111 GCF_017104585.1 Burkholderia sp. Ac-20392 | reverse complement strand
AAGCCGGCGGCGACACCAGCGGAAACGCCAGCCGCCGCACCGGCCGCAGACGACGCCGAAGCGAAGAAGCGCGCGATCATCGCCGCCGCGCTCGAGCGGGCGCGCAAGAAGAAGGAAGAGCTGTCCGGGCAAGACACCGGGCCGAAGAACACCGAAGGCGTGAGCGCGGCCGTCCAGGCGCAGATCGACGCGGCCGAGGCGCGCCGCAAACGGCTCGCCGAACAGCAGGCCCAACGCGACGCCGACGCGGCGGCCGCGACCGGCAACGACGAAGAGAACGACGCAGGCAACGACGGCCCGGGTGGCCCGTCCGCACCGCCCGACCAGAACGCTCCATGAACGCCAGCAAACGACGCGCGATCTACGAAACGCTGCAGAGCCTCAATCCGCATCCGACCACCGAGCTCGAATACTCGACGCCGTTCGAGCTGCTGATCGCCGTGATGCTGTCCGCGCAGGCGACCGACGTATCGGTCAACAAGGCGATGCGGAAGATGTTTCCGGTCGCGAACACCCCGCGACAAATCGTCGCACTCGGCGAAGAAGGCGTCACCGAGTACATCAAGACGATCGGCCTGTACCGGACCAAGGCGAAGAACGTGGTCGCGACGTGCCGGATCCTGCTGGACCGCTACGACGGCGAGGTGCCGGCCGATCGCGAAGCGCTCGAAGGGCTGCCGGGCGTCGGCCGCAAGACCGCGAACGTCGTGCTGAACACCGCGTTCGGCCAGCCGACGATTGCGGTCGACACGCATATCTTCCGTGTCGCGAACCGCACCGGGCTCGCGCCGGGCAAGGACGTGCGCGCCGTCGAGGCCGCGCTCGAGAAGTTCACGCCGAAGGAATTCCTGCAGGACGCGCATCACTGGCTGATCCTGCACGGGCGCTACGTGTGCAAGGCCCGCAAGCCCGAATGCTGGCACTGCGCGATCGAGCCGCTGTGCGAATTCAGGCCGAAGACGCCGCCGCCCAACGAGTGACGCGCAACCGCGGCTGACGTGCTGCAGGCCGCCCGGCGCCATGCAGCCGGACGCACGATGCCCGCCGCATCGGCCGTTGTTCGACCGGCAAGCCGCCACCGCAACCGCGACAGCGCGTAGCCACCCGCGCA
>NZ_JAAGPB010000959.1:0-268 GCF_017104585.1 Burkholderia sp. Ac-20392 | reverse complement strand
ATTAACAGCCCGTATGCCGGCTTCTGCCTGAAAAAAAAAAAAAATGAACCAGACGCTTCTTCCGCTTCTGTTATTCGAGAATCTGCCGACTCAACTACTAGCACTCTATGCTCGTAGCTAGATGCCGCGCTCCTATCGCTTTTGGTATTTCACTCATGCTTTGCCGATGCTGCTTTATCCTGTCCGAGTCCTTGACGGTCAGTCGTTTTTAGCTGCTGTGCAACGTTTCATTTTGTGTTCTTCCTCGTTACCATGCGCGTTCTGCATT
>NZ_JAAGPB010000958.1:0-1520 GCF_017104585.1 Burkholderia sp. Ac-20392 | reverse complement strand
TTCCGGCCGCGCTGTGCGGGCTGACGGGCTTCAAGCCGACCGCAAGCCGGATCCCGACGCAAGGCGGCGTGCCGCTGTCGACGACGCTCGACTCGTTCGGCCCGATCGGCCTGACGGTCGCCTGCTGCGCGCTCGTCGACCGGATGCTCGCGGGTCTCGAACCGCACGTGCCGGCCGCCCGGCCGCTCGAAGGCGTGCGGCTCGGCGTGCTGACGAACTACGTGACGGACGGCGTCGATGCCGACGTCGCGGCCGCGCTCGACGCCGCGCTCAAGCATCTCGAAGCCGCCGGCGCGATCGTCACGGAAGTGCGCTTCCCCGCGCTCGACCGGCTGCCGGACGTCAACCGCTTCGGCTTCTCGCCGATCGAGGCCTACGCATGGCATCGCCCGCTGCTCGCCAAGCACCGCGACCAGTACGACCCGCGCGTGCTCACGCGAATCCTGAAGGGCGAACCCGCAACCGCGGCCGACTATCTCGACCTGCTCGCCGCGCGCACCGCGATGCTCGACGAAGCTGCGCACACGGTCTGGTCGCGCTTCGATGCACTCGTCGCGCCGACGGTGCCGGTCGTGCCGCCGCGCATCGCCGAACTCGAAGCGGACGACGCCGCGTTCACGCGCACCAACGCGCTGATCCTGCGCAACCCGAGCGCGTTCAACTTCCTCGACGCGTGCGCGCTGTCGCTGCCCTGCCATCCGCGCGACGCGGCGCCGGTCGGGCTGATGCTCGCGGCCGCACCGCATCGCGACGACGCACTGCTCGCGATCGGCCAGGCGGTCGAGGCCGTGCTGAACACGATCCGCTGAGCGCAGCCAACCGACCGCCGGCGGACAAGGCGCGCGGTGCGGCAGGTTGCCGCATGCGCGCTGTCAGTTTCGTGCCAGACCGTTCGCGCTAAAATCGCGCGATTGTTTTCCGGACCGACCCACGAGGAACCCCGCCGACATGAACGACTACACGCTCGCAATCCGCCGCGAACGCCGCCTGCTGATGCTGCTGGGATGGGTGTGCATCGCCCTGCTGGCCGGTGCGCTGTACCTGCAGTACGTGAAGAACGAAGATCCGTGCCCGCTGTGCATCATCCAGCGCTACTTCTTCTGCGCGATCGGGATCTTCGCGTTCCTGGCCGCCGGGATCCGCAACTGGCGCGGTGTCTGGGTGCTCGAGCTGCTGATCGCGATCGCCGCGGCCGGCGGCGTCGGTACGGCCGCCCGGCACCTGACGATCCAGATGAATCCGGGCTTCAGCTGCGGCTTCGACACGCTGCAGCCGATCGTCGACAGCCTGCCGCCCGCGCAGTGGTTCCCCGGCATGTTCAAGGTCGCCGGGCTGTGCGAGACCGTCTACCCGCCGATCTTCGGCATCCTGCTGCCGGGCTGGTCGCTGATCGGCTTCGCCGTGATCCTGATCGCGGTCGTCGCGAGCCTCTGGCGTCATCGCCGCAAGCTCGTGGGCTGACCGGCCGGTTTCGACCGGCCTGCACGCGGCCCGCTCACCCGGGCCGCCCCGCAGCGGCA
>NZ_JAAGPB010000957.1:0-1466 GCF_017104585.1 Burkholderia sp. Ac-20392 | reverse complement strand
GCCGAAGCCGAGGCGGCGCACCCTGCGCGATCCCGCGCGCCGCCTCGGCTTCGGCCCATGCGACGGCGGCGGGCAGCGCGGACGGCAGGATATCGGCAAGATCGATCATCACGGGGCTCCTCGGGCGGTTGTCGTGGCATCGGGCACCAGTTTAGTCCCGAATCGGCACGGTTCGCGGGGCGGCTCGTGACACGCGGCGCCGTCCTGTTCAGGTCGCCGCACTCACCAGGGAATACCCTGACCCACACCCGCTCCGCCGCATATCTTTTCCCCGCGATTATTTCGTTTCAGTACACATTCCGCGATCATCTATCTCGAAAATTTCCCGGATGTGTACCGTTTTCGGATTCGGAGGAATATATTGATCAGAAGAACGGCCGCGGCGACCATTGGACAGCAGTGCGCGGCGTCATCCCGAAGAGGATCGCTAGATGATCAGGGTAATTCTGGCTGACGATCACGCAGTCATGCGGGACGGACTGCGTTACATCCTGGAAACGGCCGGCGGTTTCGAAATCGTCGGCGAGGCGAGCGACGGCTCGGCCACGCTCGCGCTGGTCGAGCGCGGCGCCGCCGACGTGTTGCTGCTCGACCTGTCGATGCCCGCGCCGACCGGCATCGAGCTGATCCGGCTGGTGAAGCGCCACGCGCCGTCGCTGCGCACGCTCGTGCTGACGATGCATGCGGAGGCGCAGTACGCGGCGCGCGCGTTCAAGGCCGGTGCAACCGGCTACCTGACGAAGGACAGCGCGACCGCCGAGCTCGTCGAAGCGGTCGGCAAGGTGGCCGCGGGCGGCGTCTACGTGAGCCCGTCGGCGGCCGAAAGTCTCGCGCTCACGCTGCGCACGCCGGCCGCGACGCTGCCGCACGAACGGCTGTCCGCGCGCGAGCTCGACGTGATGCGCCGCATCGTCGCGGGCCGGACCGTCACGCAGATCGCGACCGAACTCGCGCTCAGCGCGAAGACGGTCAGCACGTACAAGACACGGATCCTCGAGAAGATGGAACTGCCGCACGAAGCGGCGCTGATCCGCTACGCGGTGCGCCACGACCTCGACCCCGGCGGCGACGCATGACGGCCGCCTTCCGCTTCCCGCCCTCGCCGCCGGACGACGACAACCCGGACGCGTCGCGCCTGTTCATGTCGTCGCTGCCGCCGGGCCGACGCGAACGGCGGCTCGCGCTCGCGACCGTGCTCATCTCCGCCGTGATCTTCGCCGCGCTTGCGCCGTTCGCCGGCAGGCCGCTGGCGCCGGGAGCGGCGTTCATCCCCGTGTACCAGTCGGCGATCGTCGTCAACGACATGGTGACGGCCGGCCTGCTGCTCGGCCAGTACGCGATCCTGCGCCAGCGGCCGCTGCTCGTGCTCGCGGGCGGCTACCTGTTCACGGGTTTCATGGCCGGCACCCACATGCTGACCTTTCCCGGGCTGTTCACGCCGACCGGCCTGCTCGGCGCCCGCGACA
>NZ_JAAGPB010000956.1:0-234 GCF_017104585.1 Burkholderia sp. Ac-20392 | reverse complement strand
TCTCACGTGACATCATGTGTAGTAAGTCAGTGACACAGTGACATAGACACCGTCTCACCACTAGCACCAATCACTCGCCAGTATATCTGCTTAAAGTGACACAGTGTCTATGGACATGCGAGTAACTGTGACGTAGATACTATAGTACTACACTTATCAATTCATTCGTTGTGATTTCGTTTTGTTTTTAATCATATTTGATCTCAGCGCTGTTATTTTTTTTTTTTTTTTTTA
>NZ_JAAGPB010000955.1:0-1388 GCF_017104585.1 Burkholderia sp. Ac-20392 | reverse complement strand
GTTCATGACCGGCGCGCAGCGGTTGAAGCGCCTGCCGGCGCTGGCCGCGCTCGTCGGCGCCCGCGCGATGCTGATCGAGGAACTGGCCGACGCAATCAATGCGCCGGGCACCGACACACCGGCACCGGCCCTCACCGGCCGCCCTGTGGACGACGATCCGGCCGCGCTGCTCTACACGTCCGGCTCGACCGGCAAGCCGAAAGGTGTGGTCGTGTCGCACCGTAACCTGGTTTCGGGCGCGTTCAGCGTCGCCGCGTATCTGGGGCTGGCCAGTGACGACGTCGTGCTCGGCGTGCTGCCGCTCAGCTTCGACGCGGGCATGAGCCAGCTCACGACCGCGCTGGCCTCCGGCGCGTGCTATGCACCGCTCGACTTCCTGCAGCCGGCCGAAGTGCCGCGCCATTGCGACGCGTTCGGCGTGACGTCGATCACCGGCGTGCCGCCGCTGTGGATGCAACTCGCATCCGCCGGCTGGAGCGACACCGCGCGCACGCGAATTCGCCGCTTCGCGAACACCGGCGGCCATCTCGCAACGCCACTGCTGCACCGCCTGCAGGCGCTGTTCACGAACGCCGCGCCGTACCTGATGTACGGATTGACCGAGGCGTTCCGCTCGACCTACCTGGCGCCGGCCGACGCCGCACTGCGCCCGACGTCGATCGGCAAGGCCGTGCCGAACGCCGAAATCCTCGTGCTGCGCGCGGACGGCAGCGAATGCGCGGCCGACGAGCCCGGCGAACTCGTGCATCGCGGCGCGTTCGTCACGCTCGGCTACTGGAACCGGCCCGAGCTGACTGCGCAGCGCTTTCGCCCGCTGCCGCGCCGGCACGGCGAGATCCCGCGCCCCGACGTCGCCGTGTGGTCCGGCGACATCGTGCGCCGCGACGCGGACGGCTACCTGTATTTCGTCGCGCGCGGCGACGACATGATCAAGACGTCCGGCTATCGCGTCAGCCCGACCGAAGTCGAGGACGTGCTGTTCGCGCTGCCCCACATCCGCGAGGCCGCCGTGTTCGGCGTGCCGCATGCATCGCTCGGCGAAGCGATTGCAGCGTGCGTCGTATCGACGCTCGACGCCGACGCCTGCCGCGCCGACATCGCACGCGCCTGCCGCGATGCATTGCCGACCTACATGAGCCCGCTCGTCGTCGAGCCGCTGCCGGCGTTGCCGCGCAACCCGAACGGCAAGATCGACCGCCCCGTGCTGAAAAACCAGTATCGCGACGCGTTCGCGCGCACGAACGAGGAGACCGCCGCATGACCCTGTCGACGCTCGATGAAACCTGCCTCGGCGCGCGCCGCGTCGCCGAGCCCGGCACGCTGGCCCTGTCGGGCGGCGTCGTGGTGCTGCCGCCCGCCGTGGTGTTCAGCGCGATCCAGGCGCAGGA
>NZ_JAAGPB010000954.1:0-1398 GCF_017104585.1 Burkholderia sp. Ac-20392 | reverse complement strand
GCTGGTGCTCGCCGGCAAGCCGGCCGACGCGCAGCCGATGCTCGCGCGCGAGCTGGCCCGGGCGACCGGCGAGACGCGCGGCCCGGCGATCCTCGCGCTGCAGGCGTTGCTGGTGCGCGGCTCCGACCGCGTCGGCGGCCTCGCGGTGCTGAAGGACATGCTGAAGAACGACCTGAACCGGCCCGAAGCGCAGCTCGCGATCGCACGCCAGCAGCTCGCGGTCGACGACAAGGACGGCGCCGCGCAGTCGCTGAAGCAGGCGCTGCAGATCCGCCCCGACTACCTGCCGGCCGCCCTGATGCTGTCGCAGATGGGGCCCGCGGAACGCGCGGCGGGCATCGCGTCGTTCGAGAAGTATGTTCAGCAGAATCCGAAGTCGCGCGATGCGCGGCTCGCGCTGTCGCAGCTCTATCTCGCCGACGATCGCCTCGACGACGCGCAGAAGCAGTTCGAGACGATGCGCAAGCTCGACTCGAAGGATCCGACGCCGCTGATGGCGCTCGCGCTGATCAAGATCCAGCAGAAGAAGCTCGACGAAGCGACGGTCTTCCTGAAGCAGTACGTCCAGCTCGGCGACAAGCAGCCGAACCTCGACGTCGGCCAGGGCTACATCTACCTCGCGCAGATCGCGATCGACCAGAACAACGACGCGCAGGCGTCGCAGTGGCTCGACAAGGTCGACCAGACGAGCCAGCACTACCTCCCCGCGCAGATCACGCGCGCGCAGCTGCTGCAGAAACAGGGCAAGACCGACGAGGCGCGCAAGGTGCTCGACGACCTGCCGATCACGGATCCGCGCGATGCGGCCGTGGTCGCACGCACCGACGCATCGATCCTGTTCACCGCGAAGCGCTATCCGGAAGCCGAGGCACGGCTCGGGCAGGCGGTCCAGGACTTCCCCGACGATCCCGACCTGCGCTACGACTACGCGATGGCGGCCGAAAAGACCGGCCACTACACGACGATGGAAAAGCAGTTGCGCGAGCTGATCCGTACGCAGCCCGACAATCCGCAGGCGTACAACGCGCTCGGCTATTCGCTCGCCGACCGCAACCAGCGGCTGCCCGAAGCCAGCAAGCTGATCGACAAGGCGATGACGCTCGCGCCGAACGACGCGTACATCATGGACAGCCTCGGCTGGGTGAAGTACCGGATGGGCGATACGGCCGGCGCGGCGAAGGTGCTGCGGCGCGCGTACGAACTGCAGCCGAACGCCGAGATCGGCGCGCATCTCGGCGAGGTGCTGTGGAAGAGCGGCGCGCAGGATGACGCACGTTCCGCGTGGCGTGACGCGCAGAAGCTCGAGCCGGACAACGACACGCTCGTGCAGACGCTGAAACGCCTCCAGATCAACGGTCTCTGATGCAGATGTTCCCGACGTTTTCCCTGTCCTTCCGA
>NZ_JAAGPB010000953.1:0-1412 GCF_017104585.1 Burkholderia sp. Ac-20392 | reverse complement strand
GCGGACGTGCGGCGCCTGTTCGTCGAACGCGGCGACCGGATCGCCGCGCTGATCGTCGAGCCGCTCGTGCAGTGCGCGGCCGGCATGGCGATGCACGATCCGTCGTACGTGCGCGGGCTGCGCGCGCTGTGCGACGAATTCGGCGTGCACCTGATCGCCGACGAGATCGCGGTCGGCTGCGGCCGCACCGGCACCTTCTTCGCGTGCGAGCAGGCCGGTGTCTGGCCCGATTTCCTGTGCCTGTCGAAAGGCATCAGCGGCGGCTACCTGCCGCTGTCGCTCGTGCTCACGCGCGACGACGTGTTCGCCGCGTTCTACGACGACGACACGACGCGCGGCTTCCTGCACTCGCATTCGTACACGGGCAACCCGCTCGCGTGCCGCGCGGCGGTCGCGACGCTCGACCTGTTCGAGCGCGACGACGTGCTCGCGGCCAATGCGCACAAGTCGGCGACGCTGCACGCTGCGCTCGCGCCGCTCGAAGCACACCCGCAGGTACGCCACCTGCGCGAGCGCGGCACGCTGTTCGCATTCGACGTCGCGCTCGACGGCGACGCGGCGCGCGGCTTCTCGCGTCGCTTCTTCGAACGCGCGCTGGAACGCGAGCTGCTGCTGCGTCCGATCGGCACGACCGTGTACCTGATGCCGCCGTACGTGATGAGCGACGACGACATCGCGTGGCTCGCGCAAAGCACGCGCGACACGCTCGATGCAACGCTGGAGGAACTCGCCCAATGAGCCTGCTCGATACCCTGCAACGCGGCCTTGCCGATCTCGACGCGCAAGGGCTGCGCCGCGTGCGCCGCACCGCCGACACCGCATGCGATGCGCACATGACCGTCGACGGTCGCGAAATCGTCGGCTTCGCGAGCAACGACTATCTCGGCCTCGCCGCGCATCCGGCGCTCGTCGCCGCGTTCGCCGAAGGCGCGCAGCGCTACGGCTCCGGCAGCGGCGGCTCGCACCTGCTCGGCGGCCATTCGCGTGCGCACGCGACGCTCGAAGAAGAACTCGCGGCCTTCTCGGGCGGCTTCTCCGACGCACCGCGCGCGCTGTACTTCAGCACCGGCTACATGGCGAACCTCGCCGCGATGACGGCGCTCACCGGCAAGGGCGCGACGATCTTTTCCGACGCGCTGAACCACGCGTCGCTGATCGACGGCATGCGACTGTCGCGCGCGAACGTCCAGGTCTATCCGCATGCGGACACGGCCACGCTCGCCGCGTTGCTCGACGCATCGGATGCCGAAACGAAGCTGATCGTCAGCGACACCGTGTTCAGCATGGACGGCGATCTCGCGCCGCTCGCCGAACTCGTCGCGCTGGCCGAACGCCATGGCGCATGGCTGGTCGTCGACGACGCGCACGGCTTCGGCGTGCTCGGCCCGCAGGGCCGCGGCGCGCTCGCGGCA
>NZ_JAAGPB010000952.1:0-1622 GCF_017104585.1 Burkholderia sp. Ac-20392 | reverse complement strand
AACACCCCAGATCTCCCACGCGCTCTCCACCCTTTCCCCACCCGACGCTCTTCCGATCGCCGCTCGTGCACACCGACGACGTGATCCTGTCGCTCGACGGGATGCAGGGCGTGATCGACGTCGACCGCGACCGCCGCGTCGCGCGCGTGCATGCCGGCACGCGGCTGTGGGCGCTGGGCCCGGCACTCGCCGCGCACGGCCTCGCGATGGAGAACCTCGGCGACATCAACGTGCAGTCGATCGCCGGCGCGACCAGCACCGGCACGCACGGCACCGGCATCACGCTCGGCAACCTGTCGACGCAGATCGACAGCCTGACCTTCATGTGCGCGGACGGCAGCGAGATCCGCGCGAGCGCCGACACGCATCCCGACCTGTTCGCCGGCGGCCGGATCGGGCTCGGCGCGCTCGGCGTGCTGACCGAGATCGGCCTGCGCCTCGTGCCCGCGTTCAAGCTGCGCCTCGAGCGCGGCGGCATGCAGCTCGACGACTGCCTCGCGCAAGCGGACGCGCTGATCGCGAAGCACCGCTCGTTCGAGTTCTACTGGTTCCCGCATACGGACACCGTGCTGACCAAGGCGTGGGACATGACCGACGAGCCGGCCGACGCGGTGCACTGGGCGAGCCGTGCATCCGAATCGTTCCTCGAGAACACGGTGTTCGGCGCGTTGTGCGGGCTCGGCAAACGCGTGCCATCGCTGTGCCCGGCGCTGAGCCGGCTGTGCGCATCGACGGTGTCGGCCGGCCGCCACGTGGATGCGAGCTACGCGATGCTGTCGACGGTGCGCCGCGTGCGCTTCAACGAAATGGAATGGTCGGTGCCGGCCGAGCGCGGCGCCGACGCGCTGCGCGAGATCCGTGCGTTCATCGCGCGTCGCAGCTTCCCGTTGATGTTCCCGATCGAATACCGCTGGGTGCGCGGCGACGACATCTGGCTGAGCCCCGACTACGGACGCGACAGCGTGCGCATCTCGGTGCACCAGTATCGCGGGATGCCGTTCGACGCATACTTCTCGGGCGTGCAAGCGATCTGCCGCAATCATGGCGGGCGGCCGCACTGGGGCAAGGTGCATGCGATGAAGGCCGCCGAGCTGGCGGCGTGCTACCCGCACTGGGACGATTTCCTCGCGCTGCGCGAACGGATGGATCCGCATGGCCGCTTCCTGACGCCGTACCTGCGCACGCTGTTCGGCCTGCCGCAACACGCAAGTGCAAGTACGAGCGCAGCCGCGACCGCGCGCGCCACGCCGGCTCGCCGAGGGACACACCCGATGCACGAAACGGCCGGCATCGCACAAGATCGGCCGCGATCCAACCAGGAGGCCTCATGAGCACCGCCACCCTGCATGCCGCCGCACAGTCGCGTCCCGATCCATCGACCGGCGCCGTCGTCCGCCTCGCGCTCGCGTTCGCGGCGGCCACCAACGGCCTGATCCTGTCGCCGTTCCTCGTCGCGGCCGTGATGACGCGCTTCCGCCTCGACGAAGGCAGCGCGACTGCGCTCGTCAGCGCCGAGATCCTCGGCATCGCGATCAGTTGCGCGCTGCTGTCGCACCGGATCGCGCGCGCCGCGCGGCCGTTCACGCTGGCCGGCCTGGTCGGCACGATCGCCGGGCAGGCGG
>NZ_JAAGPB010000951.1:0-1798 GCF_017104585.1 Burkholderia sp. Ac-20392 | reverse complement strand
ATAATCTCGCTTCTCTGCTGCTGAAAACGCAGCGCTGCTGAGAAACACGAAGTTCCTCGCAGAATGCTCTTTAAAAATTAACAGCCGATAAGTGTGGGCGCTTGATGGAAGCGAGCTGATCCTCGGATCAGATAGCGAAAGTATCAAGAGTCTCACACTAAAGTAAGTCAGGTTTATGAAGCAATTCATATTCCTGTCAGCTTTGAGTGAGCGACCGGTTCTTAACTGAACCGAAAACAGTAACAGGTTTAAACTGAAGAGTTTGATCCTGGCTCAGATTGAACGCTGGCGGCATGCCTTACACATGCAAGTCGAACGGCAGCACGGGTGCTTGCACCTGGTGGCGAGTGGCGAACGGGTGAGTAATACATCGGAACATGTCCTGTAGTGGGGGATAGCCCGGCGAAAGCCGGATTAATACCGCATACGATCTACGGATGAAAGCGGGGGACCTTCGGGCCTCGCGCTATAGGGTTGGCCGATGGCTGATTAGCTAGTTGGTGGGGTAAAGGCCTACCAAGGCGACGATCAGTAGCTGGTCTGAGAGGACGACCAGCCACACTGGGACTGAGACACGGCCCAGACTCCTACGGGAGGCAGCAGTGGGGAATTTTGGACAATGGGCGAAAGCCTGATCCAGCAATGCCGCGTGTGTGAAGAAGGCCTTCGGGTTGTAAAGCACTTTTGTCCGGAAAGAAATCCTTGGCTCTAATACAGTCGGGGGATGACGGTACCGGAAGAATAAGCACCGGCTAACTACGTGCCAGCAGCCGCGGTAATACGTAGGGTGCGAGCGTTAATCGGAATTACTGGGCGTAAAGCGTGCGCAGGCGGTTTGCTAAGACCGATGTGAAATCCCCGGGCTCAACCTGGGAACTGCATTGGTGACTGGCAGGCTAGAGTATGGCAGAGGGGGGTAGAATTCCACGTGTAGCAGTGAAATGCGTAGAGATGTGGAGGAATACCGATGGCGAAGGCAGCCCCCTGGGCCAATACTGACGCTCATGCACGAAAGCGTGGGGAGCAAACAGGATTAGATACCCTGGTAGTCCACGCCCTAAACGATGTCAACTAGTTGTTGGGGATTCATTTCCTTAGTAACGTAGCTAACGCGTGAAGTTGACCGCCTGGGGAGTACGGTCGCAAGATTAAAACTCAAAGGAATTGACGGGGACCCGCACAAGCGGTGGATGATGTGGATTAATTCGATGCAACGCGAAAAACCTTACCTACCCTTGACATGGTCGGAATCCCGCTGAGAGGTGGGAGTGCTCGAAAGAGAACCGGCGCACAGGTGCTGCATGGCTGTCGTCAGCTCGTGTCGTGAGATGTTGGGTTAAGTCCCGCAACGAGCGCAACCCTTGTCCTTAGTTGCTACGCAAGAGCACTCTAAGGAGACTGCCGGTGACAAACCGGAGGAAGGTGGGGATGACGTCAAGTCCTCATGGCCCTTATGGGTAGGGCTTCACACGTCATACAATGGTCGGAACAGAGGGTCGCCAACCCGCGAGGGGGAGCTAATCCCAGAAAACCGATCGTAGTCCGGATCGCACTCTGCAACTCGAGTGCGTGAAGCTGGAATCGCTAGTAATCGCGGATCAGCATGCCGCGGTGAATACGTTCCCGGGTCTTGTACACACCGCCCGTCACACCATGGGAGTGGGTTTTACCAGAAGTGGCTAGTCTAACCGCAAGGAGGACGGTCACCACGGTAGGATTCATGACTGGGGTGAAGTCGTAACAAGGTAGCCGTATCGGAAGGTGCGGCTGGATCACCTCCTTTCCAGAGCTATCTCGC
>NZ_JAAGPB010000950.1:0-1601 GCF_017104585.1 Burkholderia sp. Ac-20392 | reverse complement strand
TCGCGGCCGCGCTCGGCGTGCCGGTAGTCGCGCGCGGTGCGGGCACCGGGCTGTCGGGCGGCGCGATGCCGCTTGAAAAAGGCCTCCTGCTCGTGATGGCGAAGTTCAACAGGATTCTCGACATCGACCCCGATGCCGGCATCGCGCGCGTACAGCCCGGCGTGCGCAACCTCGCGATCTCGCAAGCGGCCGCGCCATACGGCCTGTACTACGCACCCGATCCGTCATCACAGATTGCATGCTCGATCGGCGGCAACGTCGCCGAGAACGCAGGCGGCGTGCACTGCCTGAAATACGGCCTCACGGTGCACAACATCCTGAAGGTCGAGATCCTGACGATCGACGGCGACACGCTCACGCTCGGCGCCGACGCACTCGACGCACCCGGCTTCGACCTGCTCGCCTTGTTCACCGGCTCGGAAGGGATGCTCGGCATCGTCACGGAAGTCACCGTGAAGCTGCTGCCGAAGCCGCCGAGCGTGAAGGTGCTGATGGCGAGCTTCGACGACGTCGCGGAAGCCGGCGCGGCGGTCGCGCGAATCATCGGCGCAGGCGTGATTCCCGGCGGCCTCGAGATGATGGACAACCTCGCGATCCGCGCGGCGGAGGATTTCATCCACGCGGGCTACCCGGTCGACGCGCAGGCGATCCTGCTGTGCGAGCTCGACGGCTCGCCGACCGACGTCGACGAAGACGCCGAACGCGTCGCCACGCTGCTTCGCGATGCCGGCGCAACCGAGATCCGCGTCGCGCGCGACGAAGCCGAACGCCAGCGCTTCTGGGCCGGCCGCAAGAACGCATTCCCCGCGGTCGGCCGCATGTCGCCCGACTACTACTGCATGGACGGCACGATCCCGCGCCGCGAGTTGCCGCGCGTGCTCGAAGGCATCGCCGCGCTGTCCGCCGAATACGGGCTGCCGGTCGCGAACGTGTTCCACGCGGGCGACGGCAACATGCACCCGCTGATCCTGTTCGACGCGAACCGGCCCGGCGAACTCGACCGCGCGGAAGCGCTCGGCGGAAAGATCCTCGAGCTGTGCGTCGCGGCGGGCGGCAGCATCACCGGCGAGCACGGCGTCGGGCGCGAGAAGATCAACCAGATGTGCGTGCAGTTCAACGCCGACGAGATCACGCTCTTCCATGCGGTGAAGGCCGCATTCGATCCGCAGGGCCTGCTCAATCCCGGCAAGAACATCCCGACGCTGCACCGCTGCGCCGAATTCGGCGCGATGCACGTCCATCACTGCAAGCTGCCGTTTCCCGAACTGGAGCGCTTCTGATGCGACGCGACATCGAATCGATCGACGACAGCGCGGCGCTCGTCGCGCAGGTCGACGCGGCGATCCACGACCGCCAGCCGCTGCACATCCGCGGCGCCGGCACGAAGGCGTTCCTCGGCCGCCCCGTCGAAGGCCGCACGCTCGACGTGCGCACGCATCGCGGCGTCGTATCGTACGACCCGACCGAACTCGTCGTCACCGCGCGCGCGGGCACGCCGCTCGCCGAACTCGAAGCGATGCTCGACGCGGCCGGCCAGATGCTGCCGTGCGAGCCGCCGTCGTTCGGCGGCACGGCCACGGTCGGCGGCATGTTCGCGGCGA
>NZ_JAAGPB010000093.1:0-22709 GCF_017104585.1 Burkholderia sp. Ac-20392 | reverse complement strand
CCGCGCGCCTGGCGAGCAGTTCGCTCGATGACGAGGATTGGGAAGGCGCGCAGCCGGCGATCGCTTGGCTGCTCGTTCATCACGTGCCGGCCGGCTACAACAAGCTCGCGGATGTCCTGCAGGCGATGTCGGGCTACGACGGCGAAACGCCCGGCGAGGGCATGAGCGGGATGATTGTGTCGCTACGGTGGCGCGCGACGCGCGAAGGCGATCCGGTCGCGCAGATGGAGATGGCCGATCTGTTCGAAAAGCTCGGCAAGACCGATCTCGTTACCGAACTGCGCGCTTGCGCGACGCAGCAGAATCCATCGCTGAAATGAAGCGAGCCGGTACGCCGCGGTGAGTTGCGGCGCACCGGCTCGTGTCGTGACGCTGTCGCATCAGACTTCGTACCGCACCGCGTGCGCTTCAGTCGGCAGCGGCAGATCCCAGCGCAGCAGCATCGCCTCGAGCGCGCGATTCGTCAGCGACGTGTCGCGCCGTGCATTGCGACGCAACAGTTCGGCACGCGGCCGTTCGAGGTAGACGAGCGTCACGTCGGCGTTGTACGCAAACAGCAGATCGAGCGTCTTCTTGCGCATCAGCGGCGACAGGTTCGTCGCATTCCACACGAACGGCTTCTGCGCGCGCAACAGCGCCTTCGCGGCGTCGACCGCATGGTGCGCGACGGCGCCCTCGTTCTGTCCATGACGCAGCCCCAATGCATCGCGCGCATCGTCGAACGACACGACCGGCAGATCCGGATGATGCCGCGCGACCCACGTGTTCTTGCCCGACGCGGGCAAGCCCGACATCACGACGACCTGCGAGCCCGGTGTACGGAACAGCGGATAGTCGGGATGCACGTCCGCGCCACGGAAGTAGCTGAGCGCGGTGTGCGCGTCGGCGAATGCACGCGGCTGGCCGTAACAGCCCTCTTCCCTTGCCAGTTCACGCAACAGTTCGATGTTGTCGAGTACGCGCTGCGTGTCGTCGCAGATGCGCCCGCGAATGTCGGCTTCGGCGAGCAGGCACAGCAATGGCAGGCTGACCTGCCACGACAGCTCGCGCGCGATGAACTCGGGCGCGCCGCGGCGTGACCCGCTCATCGCGAAGAACGGCACCTGGTGCACCGCGATCATCCGGCAGATCGCCTCGCGCACCGCGAACGGCACGCCGGCATCCCACAGGGCGATCCGTGCATCGATTGCGCCCTTGCGCGAGTGGCCGGGATGGCCGATCGCACCGGTGACGGGATCGACGACCGTCGTGCTGTACTTCGCGATGTCGTGCAGCAGCGCGGCCATGAACACGATCTCCTGGTCGGCGCGCGACGCGGCCTGGTATTCGGGCAGTGCCAGCAGCGCATCGATCACCATCATCGTATGCGTCCACACGTCGCCTTCGCCGTGGTGCGCGGGCTCTTGCTGCGTCGCTTTCGCGTGTTCGAGCGCGGGAAACGCCGCGAGACACGCGCGATAGTCCGGCAGCCGGCCGGGTGCCGGCACGAGCGCCTGCAATTGTTCGTACTTCATGATCAAGACTCCTCTCGAAACGGCGCTCGGCCGTTCCGCATTCATTCATTCGGGTGCGCAGCGCGGCGCGATGTCCACGTGACCGTCGGGCGCGGCGCATACAGGTCGACACCCGGCGCGAGCAGGTTCGGGATGAACGGTTGCTCCGAGTGATGGCGCGCCGATTCGAGAATGGCCTGCACGAAATCGTGGCGCACCCACTTCAGGCGCGCGGTTGTCGTGTCGTCCGTCTCGACCTTGACATAGAGCCCTTCGGAGCGCGCCGACTTGTCGCACTGCTGCCATGCACGCGCAAGATCGAGCCCCTGCCGCCGCACGGTTTCCTCGAACGCGCGACGCCAGTCCGGCGTCTTCGCGAGCGACGGGCCGAGCATGGCCTTCAGGTCCGCGAGCCGTGCCGGCGCGACGCCTTCGTACAGCACGGGCACCGACAGCACCGGCCCGTCGGCGAGCAGCGCGCGGCGCGCGGGTGTCGACAGGAAACGGCCCGTTGCACGGTCGAACACGTCGAACTCGAAGAAGTGATGCGGCAGCGCGTCGTAGAACACCGCGTGCTTCTTGCTCATCGTCTCGCCGTACATCACGTAGCGATCGCCGAGGCGGTCGAGCAGCCAGCCCGCGTGGGCAGCGGCCCAGGTCTTCACGAACCCGAACTGCCGCTCGCGGCCGCCGCCGGCCAGATAGTGGCCGCGCGACTGCAGCAGCAGTTCGCCCGCCGGGCTGAAACTGATGCCCGTGTTCGCGCCGTCGAGCTTTTCCTCGACGACGAGACGGGCGCCCGCGAGGGTGCGATAGGGAACGTGGTCGTGACCTTCGTCGCCGTCCTGCAGGCGCGAGCCTTCAAGGTGCGGCGTACGCGGGTAGCGAGCGAGGTCGAGCGATTGCGCGTAGGCGCGAAAATCCAGCGTCATGGTCTTTCTCCGGAAACATCAGAAAAAGCCGACGACGTGAACGAACGATGGGGGTGCGTTACGGTGTCAGTGCGTGTCCGGGCGCGGCCCTGCGATCGCTGTTCCGGCGCCGCGAGGCAGACGGAAACGGGCAGGACGACACGCGGCCGGGACGGCAGTCGTCGGCGTATCAGGCGAAGGGACGAACGTTTGCGGGCACTTGGATCACCGATTCGATGAGGGTTCAGGGATGAAGCAGGCGGATGCTACGAAACGGTTTTTGCGCTGTCAAGCGTGGTCGGGTACAGCCGTTGCGGTTGTCGGCGTGGGTCGAATGCCTGCTGCGGCGTGCCGTGCGCGCCATCGACCCGGGAATGATCTGGATTCCTATGTGTGTGTTTTTCGCCACATCGAGCGATGATTCGATGGGCAACGCCGCGCTACCCGCTTGCTGCGCCCGTCGCGTGCATGCTAGAGTCGCCGCCATTCCGATCAACCCCTCACTCGCAAGGAGAAAAAAATCATGACGTCACGCCAACACTCCTCCCGTCGCGGGTCGTAGTTCGGGTTTTTCGCGTCCGTTCGTTTCATCGTTCACGCCAAGCAGCACCACGCATCGCCATTTCGGCGATGAGCCGGGTCGTTCCGATCCGGTCGTGCCGCCCTCTTCCCGACTTCCGATGTCGGGCAGCGCATGTGTGCGCTGCCTGCGCCATGGCCCGCCGTTCACCTCTTTCATCGAACGGAATCCTCCATGGGCAATTCCATGCAATACCTGGGCGAGCGCATCACGTTGTGCGCATGCGCCACCACCTGGATCGAAGGTGAGGCCATCCGGCAGCTCGAACATGCTGCCACCCTCCCCGGCATGCGGCGCGTCGCCGGCATGCCCGATCTTCACCCCGGACGCGGCTACCCGGTTGGCGCCGCGTTCTTCTCGACGGGCCAGCTGTATCCGGCCCTGATCGGCGGCGATATCGGCTGCGGGATGGCGTTGTGGCAAACCGCGCTCGATGCGCGGCGCGTCAGCGCGTCGAAGCTCGCAGGCCGGCTCGGCTCGATCGACGCCACGCCCGATGCAAGCTGGCAGCCGCTCATTGCGGCCGCCGGGTTCGCGGATCACGCGTACGCGGCATCGCTCGGCACGATCGGCAGCGGCAATCATTTCGCGGAAGCGCAGCGGATCGACGCGGTGTACGACACCGATGCCGTCCAGGCGCTCGACCTCGATCCCGATCGCCTGCTGTTGCTCGTGCATAGCGGGTCGCGCGGCTTCGGCCAGTCGATCCTCGAACAACACATGCGCGCGCACGGCTACAACGGCCTCGACGACACGGATGCCGCGTGCACGGCGTACCTCGCGCGTCACGATGCGGCGTTGCGCTACGCGATCGCGAATCGCGACCTGATCGCGCGGCGCATGCTGGCCCGCTGGCGCACCGATGGCCGATGCGTGCTCGACGTGAACCACAACCTGGTGAGCCGCGCGACTGTCGACGGCGAGCCGGGCTGGCTGCATCGCAAAGGTGCGACGCCGGCCGACGCGGGGCCGGTCGTCATTCCCGGGTCGCGCGGCGACTACAGCTACCTTGTCGCGCCGGTGCGGCCCGACGATGCGGACAGCCTGGCGTCGCTGGCGCACGGTGCGGGCCGCAAGTGGGCGCGTGGCGATTGCAAGGGGCGCCTCGAACGGCGCTTCACGCCGTCGCAGCTCACGCGCACGCCGCTTGGCAGCCATGTGATCTGCGAAGACCGCGAACTGCTGTACGAGGAAGCGCCGCAGGCCTACAAGCCGATCGACAGTGTCGTCGACGCGCTCGAAGCGGCCGGCCTGCTGCGCAAGCTGGCTCGGCTCGCGCCGGTGCTGACCTACAAGACGTCCGGGGAGGCTGGCCGATGCTGATGCAGATTTCTTCGGCGCACGGCCCGCTCGAGTGCCAGCTGGCCGCGGCCAATGCGTTGCGGCGCCTGCAGGCGGAAGCCGATGCGCAGCGTGTCGTCGTCACGGTGCTCGATGCGCAGCCGGGCGAACGGCCCGGCACGCTGCGTTCGGCGCTGCTCGATCTCGACGGCGCTGGCGCGCAGGCGCTGGCGGACCGCTGGACCGGCACGCTGCAATGGATTTGCGCGAGCCCGTACCGGTTGCGCCATCCGCGCAAGAACTGGTTCATCGGCGTCACGCGCTGTGCCGACGCGCAGCCGCTGCCGGACGGCGACGTGCGGTTCGACGCGATGCGCGCACGCGGGCCGGGCGGCCAGCACGTGAACAAGACGAGCTCCGCGATTCGTGCGACCCATGTCGCGACCGGCCTGTCGGTGCGCGTGGAAAGCGAGCGCAGCCAGCACGCGAACAAGCGCCTGGCGCTGCAGTTGCTGCAGGTTCGACTGCAGCAGGAAGCCGACCGTCACGCGTCCGATGCGCGCCGGCAGCGGCGGATGCAGCACTTTGCGCTGGAGCGCGGCAACCCCGTGCGCGTGTTTCACGGGACGGCGTTCGTGCCAGCTGACTGAGCACGCACGCCTGGCCGCCGGCGGTTGTTGCGCCGGCGGTCACGCAAGCGGCCTCATGGTTTTCCCGGCCTGCCGGTTGCGCCAGCGCGCAACCGGTTCCGGTGCATGACCGCGCGCCAGGCAGGCTGCACGGGCCTGCCGCGCGCCTGCCGGCTGCCGCGTGTTCCGGACCCTTTCTGCGCAGGAAAGGACGCTTGAAACATCCGCAATTATCACGTGCCGCGGATTTGCCCACCATGTGTCGGACGATCGGTACAGCCCGCCTATCCGGCCCTTTCACGGCCCCGCGGTGCCTGCCGCCACGTCGTGCGACCGGGCGCATCGCGCCGGTCGCGAACGGCCGGGCCTTGCGCCACGGCGTATCGATAATCAGGAGACACGATGAACAGCCATTCCCTCGATCTCGGCGGCAACGCGGGCGGACCCGCATCCGCACGACCGCCGGCCGCTGCCGCCGGCGTCGGCGCCGATGCGTCGGCCCTCCCCGCCCGTCGCGTCACGCTCGGCGATTTCATGGACGACCTGCCGGTTGGCGCATTGCACCGGTTCGTCGTCTGGGTGATCGGCATCGGGTTGTTCTTCGACATGTACGAGATCTTCCTCGTCAGCACGATCGGTTCCGCGTTGCAGAACGAGTACGGGCTGAGCCGCCAGAGCACCGATTTCAAGCTGCTGCTCGCATCGGCGTTCATCGGCATGTTCGTCGGTGCGATGTGCCTCGGCAGCCTCGCCGACCGCATCGGCCGGCGCAAGGCGTTCCTGCTGACGCTCACGTGGTACAGCGCGTTCTCGCTGGTCGGCGCGTTTTCGGTGAATGCCGACATGCTCGTTGCGTGCCGGTTCCTGACCGGCATCGGCGTCGGCGCGATCTATCCGGTTGCCGACAGCTTCCTGTCCGAGATCCTGCCGAAGGAAAAGCGCGGCAGGCTCGCCGCGTGGGCCTATACGACTTCCTATGTCGCGGTGCCGCTCGTCGGGTTCCTCGCGCTGTGGCTGAACCCGTTGCATGTGGGCGGCGTGGCCGGCTGGCGCATCATCCTCGCGATCGGCAGCCTCGGCGCCGTGTATGTGATGCTCGTCCAGCACCGGTTGCCGGAGAGCCCGCGCTGGCTGCTCGCGCAGGGGCGCACCGCCGATGCGCACGCGGCCTTGCGACGATTCGCGGAAGGCACCGGCGTGAGCGTGCCCGAGCAGTTCGCGGAACCGATCGAGCCGCAACGGCCGCTCGGGCTCGGCGAGCGTATCGCACTGCTGCGGCGCGAACCGTACGGCGCGCGCTACCTGATGCTCGCGATCTTTCACCTGTTTCAGGGCTTCGGTTATTACGGGTTCGGTACGCTGGCCGGCACGGTCGTCAAGAGCCGCGGCTTCGACGTGACGGACAGTACGCTGTTCATCGCGCTGTCGTTCATCGGCTATCCGGTCGGCTCGCTGCTGTCGATTCCGCTGCTCAACTGGATCGAGCGCCGCACGCTCGTGATCGTGTCGATCCTGTCGATCGCCGTGTTCGGGCTGTGCTTCGCGTATTCGGGCAATACCGTGCTGATCGTCGGCTTCGGGTTCCTGACGACCTGCGCGTCGAACGTGTTCAGTAACGCGTATCACGTGTATCAGGCGGAGATTTTCCCGGCGCGTGTTCGTTCGACGGCGATCGGCAGTACCTATGCGCTGTCGCGCATCGTCAGCGGCGTGCTGCCGTTCATGTTGTTGCCGGTGCTTGGCAGCTATGGCGCGGGTGCGATGTTCGGGGTGATCTCGGTCGCGCTGGGTATCGTCGCGGTCACGTTGCGCGTGCTCGGGCCGCTGACTACGCGGCGCAGCCAGGATGAGATCAATCCGGTTTGAGCGGTTGCCGATGAGGGGGCGCGGGGACGCGTTCCCTCATCATGATTGAGCGGTCACTGCCACGCAGCTAGGCCGCGGTCGCAACCACGATGGGCTGGTAGTAACCGGTAGTGTCAGGCGAGAGCACGCGGACATGCTCGAAGCGGGCGTTTCGCAAGTGAGCCGCCAGTTCATCAGGCGTGATGCCGCGGTAGCGACCGATGAAATGCTTCGATTGCCAGTGACCGTCGCTTGTCGCATGCGTGATGTAGAGATGCACGGTGTAACGCCGATCATCGTGCCAATCCCATACCTGATGCCTTCTCCCAGTCATCGAAAATCAGATGATAGGAACTGGCCATATCGTCGTAAAAGAGATCGGGAGGAGAGTTCATGGCGAGCTAGCACGAAAGGGACTCGATCGGGATGGGCGTCGACATCACAAGGCGGCAGATGTCGCTGACGCAATTGGCAACGTGATCAACCGCCTCCTTGAAGCCGTTCGGACATCCGGGAAGCGGAGGATCGACGCAACATCAGATCTCGACAGTGATCGACCGCATGACGACCCCGGTGCCGCCGGCCATCAATCGCGAGATCTTGCCGCTGTCGACATCGAGGATGACCTTGATGACGCTCGGCGAAGGTGGCTGCATCAGGCGCCCTTGTTCAATGGCCATTTCCGTGTCGCCTGCCCCCATCCGTTCGTATAGCAGGCACGCCAGCGGCCCGGCTGCGGTTCCGGTCGCCGACTCTTCGGCAATGCCGAAGCGCGGCGCGAACATGCGGGCGCCTGCATGGCGCCCGGGTATTTTCGTCGTCGTCGAGAATACGTAATAGCCGATCAGATCAAGCTCGTCGCTGATCGATTCAATCGCGTGCTGGTCCGGACGAATTGCAGTCACGGACTGCTCGTCGGGCAACGCGATCATCAGAAAGCTGTTGCCGGTGTTGACGACGGTCGGGCTTTCGACGCCATGGATTTGGGCAGTCGATACGCCCAGCGATTGCGCGATTCTTGCGGATAGCGGGGAGTCTGCGTCGATTGAACGATAGGTTGGGGAGCGCTGCTCCATCAGAACGGTATCGCCATCGATCACGATGTCTCTGCATCCGTCGATCGTCTCTTTCGACGACTTGCCGTCACCTACCCTGCCGAGTTCTCTCAAGAGGGAAAATGTGGCGATCGTGGCGTGGCCGCAATGAGCGATCTGCCGCGTCGGCGTGAAAAATTCCAGCTTGACCGTCGCGATATCCGATTTCGACACGAATGCGGTTTCCGACAATGCGGCCTGTTGGGCAACATGCAGCTTCTGGTCTGCGGTCAGCGCATCGGCATCAATCACCACGCCTGCAGGATTGCCCCCGACTTTTCCGTCCGTCAAAGCATTGACGATTTGAACCTCAACTCGCACTAGTCCTCCCAATGGACGAAACTCAAACGAAGGGCGACGAACACATACGTTCGTGTCGATGATCGTCGATCTTACGGTCGGCGCCGACGGGCTGCAACCGGCCGATGCGGTGCAATCGGCGGAACCTGCCAACCGGTACTTTCCTGCCTGATTGTTGCTCGTGGTGGCTGTTCCTTGCAGCTGGATATCGGCCCCACACCACGTTGCCCGCATACGCTTGCCGTTGACCAGACATTGGGATCAATACGGCTCACCGGTTTTGTGTTCGAAAACCCATTGGCCAGTTGAATTCATCACCGCGACCAGGTCGTCGCTTGCATAGCTTACTGCGTCCCCTGCGACTCTACTGCCGACCTCGATGATCGTGGCGTCACGCGTCGAATTGTTTTGCATGTGGTGCGGCGCGCCGTTCGCGCGAAAGCCGGCGCACATTCCCGGCTGCATCTGATACTGATCGTCGCCGACGTAGAGCGTGACTTCACCGCTGAGGACGTACACCCACTCGTCCTGTTTCGAGTGTTGATGATGTAAAGCGGACACCGCGCCCGGACTCAAGGTCGTCAGGTTCACACCAAACTGACTCAAGCTGAACGGATCGCCAAGCGGTTTCTTCTCCCGCCCCGCCATGCGAGATGCGAACGGCTCCGGGTAGTTTGAAGGTTTTGTGCGCGGCGCGGCATCGGCGGCAACCATGCAGGCTTCGAGTGGGTTCATTCGCAATCCCCGTTCAGTCGATATTGACAGACGGAATCTTGTGAATTCACGAGCGGGACGTCAATCTTGATTGGAATAATCAACCTGTCTGCGATTGACCGTGTACCACAATCACTTTGATGATCTTTGAATTCTCGATGCATCGTGTCGGAGACACGGACTCGGAGGCAGCCCCGCCTCACCGCGCCGACATGAAATCGAACAGTTTCGCGATATCGGTCGTCAGCACGGTACCCGCCTTCACCCCCACCCACAGCGTTCTCGTCGCCCACGCGTCCTCGAGCTTCACGACCCCGAGCCGCGCCGCGCGCTCGCCGGTCACCGCATCGCGCGGCAGGATGCCGATCCCGAGTCCCGCCTCGATCATCCGGCTCACGCCGTCGAAATTCGATACCTGGATCCGCAGCTTCAGCGAGCGCTCGACCGCGAACGCGGCGTCGGTCATGCGCGCGAGCAGCGAACTGCCGTCGCTGAGCCCCACGTAGTCCTCGTCGAGCGTATCCGCGAAGCGGATGCTGTCGCGCGCGGCGAACCGGTGCGTGCGCGGCACGAGCAGCACGAGCTCGTCGCGCCGGTACTGCCGCCGTTCGATGCCGGGGGCCGGCACGTTGTCGGCGAACACGCCGAGATCGGCCTTGCCCGACGTGAGCGCGTCGACGATCTCGTGGCTCAGCCGTTCCGCGAGGCTCACCTTGATGCCCGGATTGTCGGTGAGGAACGCGGCGAGATCGGCGGGCAGGAACTGGACGATCGCGGACGTGTTGGTCCACACGTGGATATGGCCGCGCACGCCGGCGACGTAGTCGCTCATTTCGTGCGCCATCCGGTTGACCTGTTCGATCACCTTCGCAGCATGGTCGAGCAGCGCGCGGCCCGCGGGCGTCAGCTCGACACCGCGCGCATGCCGGACGAACAATGCACTGCCCGTCACGCTTTCGAGTTCGGCGATGCGCTTGCTGACCGCGGACAGCGTGAGCTGGCCATGTTCGGCCGCCTTCGTCAGGCTGCCGTGCTCGGCGACGAGCGCGAACACGCGCAGCGACTGCAGATCGAAATGAAGCGGGTTCACCATGTCGTGGGTCCTGGGAAAACCATGCCGTCAGCGCGGCGGCCTGACGACGATCATACGCCCGGCCGATTCCGCGCGAAACGGCATGCCTAGCGTGGCGCGATCGACTGCAATGCGGCGAGCATCGCACCGTCCGGTTTCGCGAGATCGTCGAGCACATCGAAATGCTGCATGCCGGGGAGCCCGACGTGGACGATGCGTTCGCCGGCCGCATCGCACGCCGTCGCGTAGTCGCGCGCTTGCCGGACGAGTTCGGGCAACTCGGCAGCGCCGACCGCAACGACCGTCGGCGCGCCGGGCCCGACATGGCGCAGCGGACTGTACGCTTCGACTTCGTGCGCGGTGAGCTGCAGCTTGTCGTTCAGGCAGCACAACGAGATCGGTTCGAGATCGACGAGCGGGCTGATCGCGAGCGCCGAGACGACGGCCGGATGCGCGCGGTGCACGGCCGTCAGGTGGCCGCCGGCCGAATGGCCGCTCAGGTGGATCGGCCGCTTCGCAGTGCCGAGGCCGTCGGGGTCGTTCGCCAGGTAGTCGAGCAGCGCGCCAATCTCGCCGACGATGTCGGTCATTGTCGCGACCGGCGCCAGCGTGTATTCGGCGAGTATCACGTCGAAACCGCGCGCGAGCGGCCCGCTCGCCGCGTACGCGAAATCCTCTTTCGCGCAGTGCTGCCAGTAGCCGCCGTGAATGAACACGAACAGCGGCGCATCGGGCTGACCGCACGTCAGCCAGTCGAAACGCTGCGCGGGTTGCGCGCCGTAACGCAGGTCGCGCCGGCCGGACGCACCTTCATGGAGCGTCGCACTGCGCGCCTGCATCGACGCCAGCAACGCCGGGAAATCGGGTACCACCTTCGTGTTCAGATAGGCGGCGTCGAGCGCCGCGCGGTCCATGCCGCGATAGAGGATCGTCATCGGGAATCGCCTGGGTCGAGTTGCGGAAGCGCGGACGCAACAAGCGTCGCGTCCGGTGCGAAGGCGGCTTCTCAGTCGCCGATGCATGCATTATCCGCAGCGCGGGTCGGGCCTGCTATCCGGAATCGGCGAGTGCGGAAACCGGCTGTCCGTTTTCGGCGGAAGATCGGTGCGGCATGCGGCCGCGCCGTGATCCGGTCCGCACACGCGCGTGCCAAGGCACGATACGGCCGGCGGTGCGCCGGTGCTCAGATCAACTCGGAGATCTCGATCAGGTTCAGGTCGGGATCGCGCACGTAGACCGACCGGATCTTCTGCGTCGCGCCCGTGCGTTCGACGGGCCCTTCGACGATCGGCCATGCGACGCGCTTCAGGTGCGCAATCACGTCGTCGAGCGGCACCGACGCGATGAAGCACAGGTCGAGCGCGCCGGGCGCCTGCACATGCGCTTTCGGTTCGAACTCCGCGCCGCGCACGTGCAGGTTGATCTTCTGGTTGCCGAAGCGGAACGCGATCCGGCCGGCGCCGAAGGTTTCGAGCTGCATCTGCAGCACCTCGGTGTAGAAATGCTTCGTCTTGTCGGGATCGACGCAGGTCAGCACGAGATGGTCGAGGTGGTCAATCAGCGCCATGAGGTTTGCTCCTGTTCGTTGGTCATGAGAACGCGCGCTGCGCGGGCATGTCGCCGGCGTCCGCACGCGGCGGCGGATGAAGATCCGAGCGGCGCCCGGCCTTCAGGATCTGGCTCGGCACGTCATGCCCGATCAGCGCGGGCAGCCGGGCCGACGCGGCCAGCACGGCCGCAAGATCGATGCCCGTATCGTAGCCGTCAAGTTCGAGCATGTGCACGAGTTCTTCGGTGCACGCGTTGCCGGTCGCGCCCGGCGCATACGGACAGCCGCCGAGCCCGCCGAGTGACGCGTCGAAGCGGTCGATTCCGGCGTCGAGCGCCGCGAGCGTGTTCGCGAGCGCCATCCCGCGCGTGTTGTGGAAGTGCAGCGTGAGCTGCAGCGCGCCGAAGCGCTCGCGTGCGCGTGTCGACAGGTCGCGCACCTGCGACGGAAACGCCATGCCCGTGGTATCGCACAGCGTGAAGCCATGCACGCCGAGATCCGCGAAGCGCTGCATCCACGCGAGCACGCCTTCAGTCGGCACGTCGCCTTCCATCGGGCAGCCCATCGCGGTCGACAGCGACACGTTGATCGCGACACCCGTGCCGCGTACCGCGTCGATCACGTCGCGCAACTGCGCGAACGATTGCTCGCGCGTCATCCGCAGGTTCGCGCGGTTGTGGCTTTCGCTCATCGACATCACGAGGTTCACTTCGTCGACGCCGCACGACAGCGCGCGCTCGGCACCGCGCACGTTCGGCACGAGCACCGTATAGACGACGCCCGGTGCGCGCGCGATGCCGTGCATCACGGCCTCCGCGTCGCGTAACGCGGGGATCGCCTTCGGCGACGTGAACGACGTGACCTCGATCTTCGCGTAGCCGCACGCGCTCAGCGCGTCGACGAGCGCGATCTTGTCGTCGGTGTCGACGAATGCCGCTTCGTTCTGGAAACCGTCGCGGGTCGCGACTTCGTGGAGGTAGAGCCGTTTGCGTTGTCCGTTCATTTGTCTTCTCCTGTTTCCGCTGCTCAGATCACACCGCGCGTGCGCCAGTCGCCGCGCGTCGCCGCATCGATGCCGAGCGATTCGAGTACCGCGTCGGTATCCGCGCCGAGCGCGGGCGCCGCGTGTTCGATGCGCCCGGGCGTCGCACCGAGCTTCGGCACGATGCCGGGCACGAGCACTGGCGTGCCGTCGGGCAACGCAGCATCGACGAGCATGTCGCGTGCGCGGTAATGCGGATCGGCCGCGATGTCGGCCACGTCGTAGATGCGTCCCGACGGGATGCGCGCTTCGTTCAGCGCGGCCAGCACGGCGTCGAGATCGTGTTGAACGCTCCACTCGCCGATCGCCGCGTCGATGCGTTCGACCTGCGCGACGCGCCCGTCGTTGTGCGCGAGCGCCGGATCGTTGCCGAGATCGGGCCGGCCGATCAGCTCCATCAGGCGCCGGAAGATGCTGTCGCCGTTGCCGGCGATCAGCGCGTACTTGCCGTCGCGGCAGCGGTACGCGTTGGTCGGCGCAATGCCGGGCAGGCTGCTGCCGGCCGCCTCGCGCACGGCGCCGAACGCCGAGTATTCGGGCAGCAGGCTTTCCATCATGTTGAACACCGACTCGTACAGCGCGACGTCGACGACCTGCCCCTTGCCGCCCTGCTGCTCGCGATGCCGCAGCGCGAGCAGCACGCCGATCACGCCGTGCAGCGCCGACAGCGAATCGCCGAGCGAGATGCCGACGCGCACCGGCGTGCGGCCGGGCTCGCCGGTCAGGTGCCGCAGGCCGCCCATCGCTTCGGCGATCACGCCGAAGCCGGGACGGTCGCGGTACGGGCCGGTCTGGCCGAAGCCCGACACGCGCAGCATCACGAGCCCCGGATTGATCGCGGACAGCGCGTCCCAGCCGAGACCCCAGCCTTCGAGCGTACCGGGCCGGAAGTTCTCGATCAGCACGTCGGTTTCCGCGACGAGGCGGCGCACGACGTCCTGCCCTTCGGGCGTGCGCAGGTCGAGCGTGAGCGAGGTCTTGTTGCGCGACTGCGCGGCCCACCAGACCGACGTGCCGTCGTGCAGCAGCCGCCATTTGCGCAGCGGGTCGCCGAGGCCGGGCGGCTCGACCTTGAGCACGTCGGCGCCGAATTCGGCGAGCATCCGGCCCGCGAACGGGCCGGCGATCAGTTGGCCGAGTTCCAGTACGCGGATGCCGTCCAGGGGGCGTGTCATGGCTGTCTCCGATGAAATCGTGTTGTCGATGACGGCGATCATGACGGTGTTCGCGTCCCACGAAAATCGATCGATGCTCAACCAGCCTTTCCGAAACGGAAAGGCGTGCGCTGCGTCCCTTCACGCAGGCGTTGCGTCAGCCTTTCCATCCGGGAAAGCGCACTCGCGCAACGGTCAAACGACGGTATGCGCGCCGCCGGCAGAATCGAACCCGTTCCGCGCCCGCCGGGCGCCTGTCAGCGAGACCCGCCATGTTTTCTGTTTCCTCTCCCGCGAAGATCGTGTTTCTCGATCGCGCGACGCTGTCGCCGCACACCGTGCTGAAGCCGTTCCCGTTTCCTCATGTGTTGCAGACCTTTGACCGGACGGCCGCGCACGAGATTGCCGCGCGCATCGGCGACGCGGACATCGTCGTGACCAACAAGGTGCGGCTCGACGCGGCGGCGCTTGCCGATGCGCGGCGCGTGCGGATGATCGCGATCGCCGCGACGGGCACCGACATCGTCGATCTCGACGCGTGCGCGGCGCGCGGCATCGTCGTGAGCAACATTCGCGGGTATGCGGCCCGCACGGTGCCCGAGCACACGTTCGCGCTGATCTTCGCGCTGCGCCGCAGCCTCGTCGCGTACCGCGATGCGGTGCGTGCGGGGCGCTGGCTCGACAGCGGGCAGTTCTGCTTTTTCGATTATCCGATTCGCGACCTGGCCGGCGCGACGCTCGGGATCGTCGGCGACGGCGGGCGCGGGCGCGCGGTGGCCGGCATCGCGCGTGCGCTCGGCATGCGTGTGCGGTTCGCGGCGCACGGCGATGTGTCAGGTGACGACTACGTGCCGCTCGACACGCTGCTGCGCGACAGCGACGTGATCACGCTGCACTGCCCGCTCACACCTGCGACGCGGCACCTGATCGACGCGGCCGCGTTCGCGCGGATGGCGCGCCGGCCGTTGCTGATCAATACCGCGCGCGGCGGGCTCGTGGACGAAAGGGCGCTCGTCGACGCATTGCAGTCGGGGCAGATCGCGGGCGCGGGGTTCGACGTGGTCACGCAGGAGCCGCTGCCGGCCGCGCATCCGTTCCACGCGATCCTGTCGCATCCGGCATTCGTCCTGACGCCGCACGTTGCGTGGGCGAGCGACGAAGCGATGCAGGCGCTCGCCGATCAGCTCGTGGACAATGTCGCCGCGTTCGTGGATGGCACGCCGCGGCATGTGGTGTGACATGCGCGGCGCTGGGCGCTGCGGCGTTGATTTGAGCCGCGCAAACAGAACGGCCCCGCTCGATGGCTCGAAGCGGGGCCGGCTGAATTCGGGGGCTGCTTACGCCAGCGACTCGGCACGTAACGGGTTCGTGCATCCGCCCTGGCTTGCGGCCGGTTTCCGAATTCCTGATGGGTGGTTCTACTTCAAGGAATCCGTACCGCCAGCGCTGCAGGGCCAGTCTGAAACTGAATGGGACGAATACTGAAAACGTCCGTTTCGATAGTCGCGCGCCGCTATCGACGCGAATGTCAGTAAGCCGACATCTCGACGCAAGGATCGACCTTGGACGGCGAGCAGATGACCGAGTACTTGGCGCTCTCGCGCATCAGCGCTTCGCCTTCGTGCAGCGCGATCTTGATCTCGGGGTGACGCTCGTACGCGAGGAATGCCGAGCACACGACTGCGGACATCACGACGAGGGAAAACACAAATTTTTCAAGGGTTTGGAAACGTTCAGGCATGGTTCGACCTATCTCTTAGGCCGTGATTATATCTCGAAATAAGGGTTTTCCCTATAACCCGGCCCGCATACCGAGGATGCGTTCGGTCTTTCGCGGGCCAGGTGCTCGCGCCCCTTTTTCGGTGAATCGGTGTCGGAACGCCTGTCATGCGCGTCGCATGGCGCCCTCCGGCGATGGTCGTGCCAGCATGGGCGAGCGTATCGATGGCTTGATGAAACGGGACGAGTGCGGCCCGCAGGGACGAGGTCGTTTGCCCGCGGAATCAGGGAGAGCCGCGCCGCCGGCGCATCACTGCGGCGCCGACGCCCCACTCGCCGCGTTGCCGGGCCACGCCTTGCCGATCTCGTCGACCAGCGATTTCGCGGTGCCGGTGACGATCGCTGCGTCGACGCCGGACGTCTGCCACGAGCCGTCGGCGGCCTCCACGAAGGTCAGGTTCGCGCGCGACGGCTTGTAGTCGGCATTGCGCCACGTGACCACGACGTCGCACGAGTACGTGCGATCGCCGAGCTTCTTGCAGTCGCCGTCGGGTTTCGCCGACACGACATCGGCCGAGACGGGCAGCGGCTGGCCGAACAGCGCGTTCAGGCCGCCGTGGTTTTCCGCTTCGAGTGCGCGGCGCACGGCGGCGTCGACGTCGCTCGAACCGGGGCCGTCGTGGAGCAGGTTGCAGGCGGCCAGCAGCGTCGATGCACCGGCGAGTGTCAGCAGCGTGTGGAACTTCATGGATATCCGTAATCGGGTGAACGCCGCGTAGTCTGCAACGTCCGCGTGTCGTGCGCGGTATCCATTTGTAACCAATTGCACGGATGCGCAAGCGGCATCGCGTGCCCGTGCGTCGCCCTAGCCCTCGCCTATTGCCGCTCCTGCTTCACGCGGCTGACGAGCTGCGTCGGGCTCACGAACTGCAGCGCGATCACGACCCACACGAGCGTGATCGCCATGTAGATCATCGCCATCGCGTCGATCGACTGCGGCGCGCGCACGCCGGTCGAGAACACCGCGTAATACAGCGCGACGACGAGCGTCTGCGTGCTCGGCCCCGCGGTGAAGAAGGTCAGCTCGAACATCCCGATCGTGCGCACCAGCACGAGCAGCCCCGCCGCGAGCATGCCGGGCACCAGCAACGGCAGCAGCACGTAGCGGAAATAGCGCCACGTGTTCGCGCCGAAGATGCGTGCGGCGGACTCGAGATTCGGGTCGATCTGCTCGATGAACGGCGTCATCACGAGGATCACGAACGGCAGTGCCGGCACGAGGTTCGCGAGGATCACGCCGGGCAGCGTGCCCGCGAGCCCGACCTTGTACATCACGGTGGCCATCGGGATCCCGTACGTGACGGGCGGCACCATCAGCGGCAGTAGGAACACCAGCAGCGCGAAGCGCTTGCCGCGAAACTGCACGCGCGCGAGCGCATACGCGGCGGGCACGCCGAGCGCGATCGACAGCAGCACGACCGCGCCGACGACCTCGACCGTCACCCACAGCACGCTCGCGAGCTGGAAGTCCTCCCACGCCTTCGCGTACCAGTGCAGCGTGAAGCCCTGCGGCAGCGGCGTGCCGAACCAGCGGGTCGCGATCGAATTCACCGCGACGGTCGCGATCAGCAGCATCACGTTCAGCAGGAAGAACGCCATCAGCCCCCACACGAGCGCCTTCCATGCGCGGCCGGCGAGATTGCTTGTCATCTTCTGCGGTTTCCTCGCGTCGACGGGCCGCTCACCCGGCGCATCGGGCGCATCGTGCTTCGGCGGCCAGGTGCGGGCGGGATGATTGTCGGTCGCCATCAGCCCTTGCCTCCCGTCACCGCGCCCGTATAGAAGAAGCGGCGCGCGCCGAGCATCGACGCGACCACCAGCAACTGCACGAAGCCCATCACGATCGCGATCGCCGATGCGAGCGAATAGTCGTAGCTCTCGAACGCGGCTTCCGCCGCCGCGATCGAGATCACGCGCGTGGGCCCGGCCGGCGCGCCGAGCAGCACGGCCGACGGGAACACCGAGAACGCCTGCACGAACGACAGGCACGCAGCCATCGTGAGCCCCGGCACGAGCAGCGGCAGGTAGATCTGCCGGAACTGCTGCCACGGGTTCGCGCCGAGCGTCGCGGCCGCGCGCGCGAGCGTCGGGTCGATGCCGCTGATGTACGACAGCATCAGCAGGAACGCGAACGGAAAGCCCGACACGATCAGCGACAGCAGCACGCCCCAGTAGTTGTGCGTGAGGCGCACTTCGTCGGTGTACAGGTGCAGCCCCTGCAGCGCTTGCGGGAACCAGCCGTTCGGCCCGAAATACGTGAGCATCCCGTCGGCGACGAGCACCGTGCCGAGCGTGACGGGAATCACGAGCAGCGTCGTGACGAACTTCTGGTACGGCGAGTTGCGGCGCAGCGCGAACGCGACGGGCACCGCGATGCCGACATTGATCAGCGTCGCCGGCACCGCGAGCTTCAGCGTGACGAGCACGGTCGGCCACATCGCGGTGTCGGTGAAGAACTGCACGTAGTTCGCGAGTGCGCCGCCGCCGTTCATCGGCTGGAACGACAGCACGAGGCCGTATGCGAACGGATAGACGAACAGCGCGACGATGAAACCGAGCGCGGGCGTGACGAGCCAGGCCTTCGCGTCGCGCGGCGTGCCGGCCGGGAGCGTGCTCATGCGGCCTCCCGGTGTACCCGCGCCGCGGCCACGCCGCTCATTTCGGCGCTCCCGGATAGACGAGCGTACGCGACGGCGCAACGCGCAGCCGCAGCGGCTCGCCTTCCGCGAATTCGCCGGCCACCCGTGCCCAGATCGGGCCGAACGGCGTGACCGCGCGGATCAGCGAATCGCGACCGCCGTACTCGACCGTTTCGACGGTCGCGTCGAACGTGTTGTCGCCGCCTTCGTCCGCACGCTCGATGTCGTCGGGGCGCAGCGCGACCGAGACGTCCTTCGCGTCGAAGCCGGCCATCGGCACGCCGGTGAGGCGAACGCCGCCGGCTGCGACGCTCACGTAATCGCCGGCCATCCCTTCGAGCGTGAACGGCAGCACGTTGCGATAGCCCATGAAGCGCGCGACGTGCAGGTTGTGCGGGCGCGTATAGACGTCCTTCGGCGTCGCGACCTGCTGCACCACACCCTCCTTCATCACGACGATGCGGTCGGCCATCGACAGCGCCTCGTCCTGGTCGTGCGTCACGTAGATCGTCGCGCGTTCGAGCTGCGTGTGGATGCGGCGGATCTCGGCGCGCATCTCGATGCGCAGCTTCGTGTCGAGGTTCGACAGCGGTTCGTCCATCAGCACGAGCGGCGGCTCGATCACGATCGCACGCGCAATCGCGACGCGCTGCTGCTGCCCGCCCGACAGTTGCCCCGGCAGCTTGCCCTCGTGACCGACGAGCTGCACGAGTTCGAGCGCCTGCTGCGCGCGCCGCCGCGTTTCCTGCTTCGGCACGCCGCGCATCTTGAGGCCGAAGCCGACGTTGTCGAGCACCGACATGTGCGGAAACAGCGCGTAGTTCTGGAACACCATCCCGAAGCCGCGGCGCTCGGGCGGCAGCACGTCGATGCGCGTGTCGTCGAGCCAGATGCCGCCGCTTGTGAGCGGCTGCAGCCCCGCGATGCAGTTGAGCGCGGTCGACTTGCCGCAGCCCGACGGGCCGAGCAGCGCGATGAATTCGCCACGCCGGATCTCGAGATCGAGCCCGTCAAGCGCGGCGACCTGCGCACCTTCCGCATTGGTGAAACTGCGGCACACGCCATCGAGCCGCAGCCGTTCGAAACTGTGCTTCATTGCGCGAACTCCATCGACGCGGGCGCCGCGGCGCCCGCCGGTCCATGCGTTACTTCGACTTCTGCGAACCGATCTCGCGATCCCACTTCTGGAACGCGGCGACCATCGCCTGCGCGCTGAGCGGCTGCACGTGCGGGCGATCCGCAAGCAGCTTCGCGTACTCGGGGCGGCCGAACTTGCGGACGACCTCCTGGCTGTGCGCGGGCGCCATCTCGAGCGTCACGCCCTTCACGGCCGGGCCCGGATAGAAGTAGCCGTCGTCGTAGGTCATCGCCTGTTGCGCCGGTTCGAGCAGGAAGTTCATCAGCTTGAACAGCACGTCGAGCTTTTCCTTCGGCACGCCCTTCGGGATCACCATGTAGTGCGCGTCGTTGACCCACGTCATGTTGTCGAATGCCTGGATCCTGAATTCGGCCGGCACGATGCCGAGTGCGCGCGGGTTGAGATCCCACCCGGTGACGGTCACGGTCATGTCGCGCGTGCCCTCGCCGAGCTCCTTCATCACCGCCGACGTGCCGCCCGGGTAGTACGGCACGCAGTCGTTCAACGCCTTGAGGAACGCCCAGGTCTTGTCCCAGCCGTTGATCGGGTCCTGCGGATTCTTGTCGCCGAGCACGTACGGCAGCCCCATCAGGAACGTGCGGCCGGGGCCCGAGTTGGCCGGGCGCGCGTAGATCAGCTTGTTCGGGTGCGCCTTGCACCAGGCGAGCAACTGATCGGGCGTCTTCGGCGGATTGCTGACCTTCGCCGGGTTGTATTCGAGCAGCGGGCCGGCCGGCATGTACGTGACTTCGAGGCCGTAGCCCTGCGCGAGATCCTGCATCTTGCGCGGGCCGGGCGCGTATTTGTCGAGCACGCCGGGGAACGCGGCCGCGTCGTCGGGCAGCAGTTTCTGCCACAGGTTCTGCTCGATGCCGGCGGCCAGCGCGTCGGTGCCCGTCAGCACGAGGTCGATGTCGGAGCGCCCCGCCGCCTGCATCGCCTTGATCTTGCCCGGCAATTGCGGCGCGGGCGCGTTCGTGAACGTGACGTTCGATACGAGGTTCGGGTTCTTGTCCTTGAAGGCTTCGATGGCCTTCTGCGTGAGCTGCAGGTTGCCTGCGACATCGACGATGTTCAGCGAGACGGGAGCGGCAACGGCGGCCGCGGCAGACAGCGTGAAGCCCAGGGCGAGTGCGATCCGGCGGACACGGCGAGCGATCGTGGTGGCGTTCATGTCTCCTCACTTCGGTCGGTGGATGGGACCTTTCTTTTCAGGAAATCATGACGGCGTTATACGATGTCGGTCAACAAAAAACCACGGCGAACGGGGCGGGACTTTCCCTGACAAACACCTTCCGTTTATTGACGATTTACGCGCAGACCGCTGCCGGAGAGCCGTGCGAAGCCAATTGCATCGCGTGTTAAGACGTCGTATCTCGGTGAGCGGCGCAAGGGAATCGGCTCGGGGCCGCATCGCGACGCGGCGGTGACGGCGCGCGCGCCGGGCACCCGGTCGGGCGCGGCGCGCGGAAGATGAAGACATTCAGTCAGTCGATCAGGCCGCGCCGAGTGCGGCCACTTCGCGGATCAACCGCTCCGCATCCCGCCACTCGCCATACCCCGACGCCGGGTTCAGGTGCCCGACCTCCCCCAGATCGACGAGCTTGCCGCCCCACCCGGCCGCCAGCGCCTCGACACGTTCGAAACGCGCGAGCGGATCGTTGCGGCTCGCGGCGACGATGCTCGGAAACGGCAGCCGTTCGGTCGGTATCGGCGTCCAGCCGTTCGCGGCGATCGCATCGGGCGCCGGATAACCGGCGGGCATCGGCGACTCGAGATCGGCCGGCGCCGCGAGCAGCGCGCCATGAATCTTGCGCGTGGCCTGCCTTGCCCAGTGCACCGTAATCATCACCCCCGCGCTGTGCGCGACGAGGATCACGGGGCCGTCGATCTCGGCCAGCGCCGCATCGAGCGCCGCGACGCGCGCGGCGCGGCTCAGCTTGTCGGCTTCCAGCGGCGCGACGGCGCGCGCGTTCGGCAGGCGCCGTTCGAGGTGCGTCTGCCAGTGGTCTTCGACGTGATCGCGCAAGCCGGGCACGATCAGGATGGTGGGGGCGGTCGTCAGGGTCATGCAGTCTCCGAAGCGTTCAGGAAAGTTGGGACGCGCGCCGTTCGCGTTCGACGCGTGCGAGATCGGCCACGTAGCTCGCGCGTCCGATCGCGAACAGCACGGCGGCCATGAGCGGCACGACGGGAATCCATTGCAGTGCGCCGACGAGCCCGGCGCGATCGGCGACCCACCCCGTCAGCAGCGGGCCCGGCGCCATGCCGAGCAGGTTGTTGGCGAGCGTGAGCGTCGCGAACGCCGATGCGTGGATCGCGGCGGGCGTCAGGTTCGCGACCATCGCGCCCGATGCACCAGATGCGCCCGCGCCGACCAGCATGCCCACGCAGATCAGCGCGAGCTGCAGCGGCCCGGGCGGCAGCCGGAACGCAATCGCGAGGCATACGCCCGTGAGCACGCAATACGCGATCGCGGTCAGCCACTTGCGCTTGCCGTCCGTCTTGCCGACGCGGTCGGTGACGATTCCGCAGCCGACCATCCCGACACCCGCGAGCAGCACGAAGCCGGCCGCGAGCACGGCCGCGCGGTCGGGCGCCATCGCGTAGTAGCGGTTCAGGTAGCTCGGCAGCCACGCGAACAGCGCGCCTGGCACGAACAGGTGCAGCCCGCTGCCGAGATAGGCGCAGATCACCGAACGCGACGCGAACAGCCCCGACATCAGCGCGCGCACGTTGCCGCGCAGGTCGTGCGGCGTGCCGGCGTCACGCCGGCACGGTTCAATGCGATACGCGGCGAGCCGTCGTTCGGTCACGACGCAGCGATACGCGACGAGCAGCACGATGCCGAGCGCGGCCATCACGCCGAACGACCAGCGCCAGCCGAGATGCGCGCCGACCAGCCCGCCGAGCGCCATCCCGAACACGGAACCGAACGCGCCGCCGGCCATGAACGCGCCGGTCAGCGTCGCGCGCAGCCGTGCCGGAAAGATGCTGAGGATCAGTGCGACGCCGACGCTGCCGTACGCGGCTTCGCCGAGCCCGACGAGGCCGCGCGCGACGAGCATCTCCGTGTAGTTGGTCGACAGCGCGCAGCCGAGCGTCGCGACGCTCCACAACGCGGCCATCAGCACGATGCTGCGCACGCGCCCGAAGCGGTCGGCGAGCACCGACAGCGGAAACGTCAGCAGCCCGACCAGCAGCGCGACGACGCCGGACAACGAACCGAGCTGCGTGTCCGACAGCGCCCACGCGTGCTTGAGCAGCGGGAACACGGCGTTGAGCACCTGCCGCGACATGTAGTCCGACAGCAGCAGGCCGACGGTCAGCCCGAACACGAGCCACGCATACGCGGGCGCGCGCCGGCCGGCGGCGGCGACGTCCTGCATCGACGGCTCGACATGATGGATCAGCATGCGTGTCTCCTCCGGCACCAGAGCGGTCGTGCTCCGGCGCGGCTTGCGTGGCCCCGCTCCGTGGTCCGGAGTA
>NZ_JAAGPB010000949.1:0-1592 GCF_017104585.1 Burkholderia sp. Ac-20392 | reverse complement strand
GACGCGCTCGTCGTCGGCCTGCGCGACGTCGAGCGCGTCGCTAAGGCCGCGCCGCACATCGGCGGACAGCGCGTTGACGGGCGGATGGTCGATCGTGACGACGAGCACCTTGTCGCGCCGTTCGCGCGTGACGGTGCCGGCCGGGCTGGTGGGGGAAGCGGGTGAGTTCATCGTGTCTCCTTGACGCGGCGGCCGGTGCGCAACGCCGGTTCGTGGCTCGCGGCCACGCAAGCGGCGCCGGGGCACCGGCCCCGGTCCCGCACGAAGCGGGACAAGATCCGGCCGTACGCCGGGCATGACCCGATTCTCGATTGATCGAGATTCATTGACAATTCCCTCCTGCTTTTACAAGCTGTCAAGTCTGACTTGACACTGAATGCTTCCAACCGTTAAACGGGCCGGAACAGGAGACGCGCCGCATGGACCTGAACGCGCTGACGCTGCTCGTCGAGATCCTCGACGCCGGCAATCTCAGCAAGGCCGCGCAGCGGCTCAAGATGAGCCGCGCGAACGTCAGCTACCGGCTGAACCAGCTCGAGCGCTCGATCGGCCAGCAGCTCGTGCGGCGCACGACGCGGCGCATCGAGCCGACCGAGATCGGGCTGAAGCTGTACGAGCACGGCCGGCGCATCCGCAACGAACTGCTCGCCGCACAGGAATCGGTGACGACGCTCGGCCAGGACCTGCAGGGCCGCGTGCGGCTGTCGGTGCCGAGCGGCTACGGGCAGATGGTGATGTCCGACTGGCTGCTCGCGTTCAAGCGGCTGCATCCGGGCATCGTGCTCGACGTCGTGTTCGAGAACCGCGTCGAAGACCTGATGCGCGACGAGATCGACATCGCGGTGCGCGTGATGCCGGAGCCGCCGCAGAACCTCGTCGCGCGCGACATGGGCGCGGTGCGCTACGTCGCGTGCGCGTCGGCTGCCTTCGCGGCCGAGCACGGGATGCCGGCGAGCCTCGGCGCGTTGTCGGCCTCCCCCGTCGTGACCGCGACGGTGATGGGCCGGCAGCTCAGGATCGCCGCGTATCTCGGCGACGAGCGCCACGAGGTGCTGCTCGAGCCCACGCTGATTTCGGAGAACTTCCTGTTCCTGCGGCAGGCGATCCTCGGCGGGATCGGCGTCGGCATCGTGCCGGACTACGTGATGCAGGACGACATCCGGCGCGGCACGGTCGTCACGTCGCTCGACGCGTACCGGCTCAGCATCTTCGGCACGCACATGTACATGCTCTACATGCCGAACCGGCACCACACGCGCGCGACGTCGACGTTCATAGAGTTCATCCTCGAACAGGCCGGGAAGACCGGCCGGGGCGGGCCCGGCGCGATGCGTCAGGGTTTCCTGTCGGGTGACAAGCCGCCGGCCGCGCGGCGACAATAGCGCGCCCGGGGCGGGCAGCCGCGTTGCGCCGGCACCGTCGCCTCCTTCGAATTCACTGCTGCCGAGGGTTCCATGTTCGACCGGATTCGTCCGCATTCGCGCTCCTGGACGCTGCTTGCCGCCATCGCGCTCGTCGCGTTCAACGCCGGCTGCACGTCCCCGTCCACGCCGCCGTCGGGCGCGGTGGTGCCCGTCGCCGCCGCATCGGGC
>NZ_JAAGPB010000948.1:0-240 GCF_017104585.1 Burkholderia sp. Ac-20392 | reverse complement strand
AGCGAAATCAGATGGGGACGAGGCAGAGCGAGAGGGCGAGACCGAACAGGCGCTAGCGGCGACATGGTGGGCGTTACTCGGAAGCGAGAGACTGGGACGGCGCGATAATGTCTGAGAGCGTGGCGGGTATGCGCAGCGGGTGATACAGCTGGAGGCACGCGTGAAGCAGAGGCGCGGTATGGCATTACCGCGCGTTACGCGGTACGTGCGACCGACTAGTGCGATCTTGTTTTTTTTTTC
>NZ_JAAGPB010000947.1:0-1475 GCF_017104585.1 Burkholderia sp. Ac-20392 | reverse complement strand
CTTCCCCCGGCGCGCGCGACGCCGGCACGCGTTTCCGGATCGTGCCCGCGCGCCACCGGACGCGCACGGCCGGCACCGTGCTCGCCGTCGCGCTGATCGCGATCGTCCTGCATTCGATCCTCGGCAACCCGCAATGGGGCTGGCCGGTGTTCGCCGAATGGTTCCTGTCGCCGCCGGTGCTGTCGGGGCTCGCGCGCACGCTGGTGCTGACGCTGCTCGGCGCGGTGTTCGGCCTCGTGCTCGGCGCGTTCGTCGCACTGGCCCGGCTGTCGCGTTCGCGGCTGCTGTCGGCGAGCGCGTGGACGTTCGTGTGGCTGTTCCGCTCGATTCCGCTGATCGTGCTGCTGCTGATCCTGAACAACCTCGGCTACCTGTACGAGCATGTGCGGCTCGGCGTGCCGTTCACCGACATCGTGTGGTTCGACACGCCGACGACCGACCTGATCAGCCCGTTCCTCGCGGCCGTGCTCGGCCTCACGCTGCACCACGCGGCGTTTTCCGCGGAGGTGATCCGCGGCGGCATTCTCGCGGTCGATCAGGGCCAGCTCGAAGCGGCCGCCGCGCTCGGCCTGCCGCGCGGCCGCCAGACCACGCGGATCGTGCTGCCGCAGGCGATGCGCGCGATCCTGCCGACCGCGTTCAACGACCTGATCATGCTCGCGAAAGGCACGTCGATGGTCTACGTGCTCGCGATGCCGGAGCTGTTCTATACGGTGCAGGTGATCTATCGCCGCAATCTCGAAGTGATTCCGCTGCTGATGGTCGCCACCGTCTGGTACCTGATCATCCTGACCGTGCTGTCGGCCATCCAGGTGCAGGTCGAGCGGCACTATGCACGCGGCGCGCTGCGCAACCCGCCGCCGTCCGTCATCACGTTCGCACTCGCGCGCCTCGGCGGGCTGTGGCGGCGTGTCGCGTCCCGTCACGCTGCATCGGGCGCGCAGGCTCACGGCGACAGCGACACCGCGACCGCCGTCGCACCGCGCGCCGGCGGCGAAGTGGCCGTGCATGGCGTATCGAAACAGTTCGGCATGCAGCGCGTGCTCGACAACGTGTCGTTCGTCGCGCCGCGCGGCAGCGTGACCGCGATCGTCGGGCCGTCGGGCTCGGGCAAGTCGACGCTGCTGCGCACGATCAACCATCTCGAACGCGTCGACGACGGCTTCATCGACATCGACGGCGAACTGATTGGTTATCGCCGCGACGGCGACGTGCTCTACGAACTGAAGGAGCGCGACGTGCTGACGCGGCGCACGGCCGTCGGGATGGTGTTCCAGAACTTCAACCTGTTCCCGCACCTGACCGTGCTCGAAAACCTGGTCGAGGCGCCGGTCGTCGTGGGCGGCGTCACGCGCGACGCCGCCGAGCGCATCGCCCGCGCGCTGCTCGCGCGTGTCGGTCTCGCGGATAAAGCCGATGCATACCCGCGCCAGTTGTCCGGCGGCCAGCAGCAGCGCGTCGCGATCGCGCGGGCA
>NZ_JAAGPB010000946.1:0-1822 GCF_017104585.1 Burkholderia sp. Ac-20392 | reverse complement strand
CCACCGCGACCACCGCGACCACCGCGACCACCGCGACCACCGCGACCACCGCGACCACCGCGACCACCGCGACCACCGCGACCACCGCGAACACCGCGAACACCGCGAACACCGCGAACACCGCGCCGCAGGCCGCCGCCGTATCCCCCGTCACGCAGCCGATGGCTTCCGCTGCGTCGTTTGTCACGAAGCCGTCGGCGGAGCGCGCGCAACCGGCCGCGCCGGCCTTTGATCCGGATACGCATCTGCGTCCACTGACCGACCGGCTCGCCGCACTGCAGGCCGACGTGGATGGCCTGACGCACACGGCCGATCGCGAGATGCGCCGCGTCAACCGCTTGCTGCTGGCGTTGGCCATCGTCGTGCTGGCCGGGCTCGTCGCGCTGGTGATGCAGACGCGGCAGATCGCGCACCTGAAGCAGGACGTGGCCACGAAGCAGCAGCGGATCGATCGCCTCGCGGCCGATCTGTCGACGCAGCAGGCAACGCTGATGACGCTCGAGGAGCATCACGAAGCGCTTCTGTCGCAAGTCGACCGGCTGCAGCGCAACGCGAATCGCGAGGCGGCTGTCGCAAAGCGTGCCCGCCGCACGCGTTAATCGTTTCGACCCTATCCTGGGAGCCCGACGGAGCAAGGATCGCCGGTTTGTACCGGTGATCGGCCGTCGTGCGCATGCGTCAAATCGATGCGGTGCGCTGGCAGAGTTCAGGGAAAACCCTTAGAATGGAGTCAATCTAAGGGAAAACCCTAGCCACATCTGTCAGGAGTCTCACATGAGCTTCATCCTCGCCCTGCTGCAAAAGATCGACGACCTTTTCGTGTCTCCGCACCTGCCGCTCGACGCCGAATACTCGTACGCTGCGCGTCGTGCCGAAGCCGAGCGCGTGCGCCGTGCGCATCTCGTGCCGATCGTCCTGTACCGTCGCTGATTCGCTGATTCGCTGATTCGCTGATTCGCTGATTCGCTGATTCGCTGATTCGCTGCCAGCGCGGCGCTTGCCGTACCTGCCTGCCCGCTTTCCGCCGCCACATCGCGCGTCGGCGCGACCGTCCCGCTACACTGGAAGTCCGATTCCGTTCACGGTGACCGGGCCATGCTGCAGATGCGGCCGATGACGGCCAGCGAATTCCACGCGTACCGCACGCGAGCCATCGACGGCTACGCGAGCGATCTCGTTTCATCCGGACAAAATGCTGTCGAAGACGCGGCCAGCCGGGCGCGCGCCTGTTTCGACACGCTGCTGTCGGACGGCCTGCGTACCTCCGGCCAGACCCTCGTCGTGCTCATCGACGGCGCCAGCGGCGACGCGGTGGGCGACCTTTGGTACGCGATCGTGCCCGAAGGGCCGAACCGCACGCTGTTCATCTACGACCTCGACATCGCCCCGTCCCGGCGCCGCCAGGGCTGGGCCACGCGTACGCTCGAGGCACTTGATGCCGAGGCACGCCAGTACGGCGTCACCGAGATCGGGCTGTCGGTGTTCAATCACAACGCGGCGGCCCGCGCGCTGTATCGTGCGTGCGGCTTCGCGCCGATCACGACGACGTTGATCAAGCCAGTCGTTTCGGACTGAATCCACCGGCCGGCGCCGCGTCGTCATGCGCTGGCGATTCGACTCGCCGCGTTTGGCCGACTCCGGCCGACTTCCCCGCTTCCCCGCCTGCCGAAAGCGCCGAACGGCCATCAGGCCGTTCGGCGCACGTCACCGGCGCACGTCACCGGCGCACGTCACCGGCGCACGTCACCGGCGCACGTCACCGGCGCACGTCACCGGCGCACGTCACCGGCGCACGTCACCGGCGCACGTCACCGGCGCACGT
>NZ_JAAGPB010000945.1:0-1581 GCF_017104585.1 Burkholderia sp. Ac-20392 | reverse complement strand
GAGCGACGCGAAGCCGTTGCTGAGCGCGAGCACGCCGCCGCGCTGCGCATCCGGCGTCACCTCGGCGAGCATCGCGGGGCCGACCGAGTACATCGTCAGCGTCAGGCCGCTGCCGAGCGTCAGCAGCACGAGCTTCGCCGCGCGCGGCACCTCCGGCACCGGCAGCATGGCCAGCATGACGCCGGCGATGGCGAGCGTGACGGCGATGAACGTGCCGCGCCCGTGCCGCGACGGCATGCCGCGCGCGAGCAATGTTTGCGACAGCCAGGCCAGCGCGAGACTCAGCGGCGACGTGACCGCGACGAACAGCGCGAACATGCGCCCCGCCTCGTGCGGCCCGAAGCCGAGCCCGAGTTGCAGGTAGGTCGGCATCCACGTGAGCGTCATCGCGAGAATCCAGTTCGCCGCGAAATGGCCGAGAAAGTTGCCAAGCACCGTGCGGTCGGTCAGCAGCCGCCCGTACGGCACGCGTTCGCCGCCGGCCGCGCGCGGGCCGCGCGACAGCGTACCCTCCTCGCCGAGCACCGCCCACGCGATGCACCACACGGCCCCGAGCACCGCCAGCACCGCGAAGTTCGCGCGCCAGCCCCAGTGCGACGTGACGACCGGAATCGCGAGCCCCGCGATCAGCAGGCCGAGTGCGCTGCCCTGGTGCAGCAATGCGACCGGGAGATTGCGCCGCGTATCGGGAAACCATTTGTAGATCGCATGCGTCGCGACCGGCGACGCCGGCCCCTCGCCGATGCCGAGCAGCACGCGGCACGCGATGACGACCCAGATCGAGCTCGCGGCGAGCATCGGCAACTGCAGCAGCGCCCACGCGGCCGCCATCGCGAACAGCAGCCATTTCGCGGGCCAGCGGTTCGCGGCGATGCCGCCCGCGACCGCCGCGACCGCGAACAGCCAGTTGAGGCTGCCGCCGATCACGCCGAACTGCGTCGGGCTCAGATGCAGGTCGCGCATCATCGGCACCGACACGAGGCCGAGCACGACCTTGTCGAGAAAATTCACCAGCATCATCAACGCGAGCATCGTCGCGATGGACCACGCCCGTCCGGGGCGGTACTGCGCACCATTCGTCATGGCTGTCTCCTGTTTCGTTATCGTCTGCGGCCGGTGGCGTCGCGCTATCCGCCGCCGTGCTCGCCGGGCGCCGGCACCCGGTCGTCGCCGTCGGGCAGGCCGAGCGAGAATTTCACCGGGAAGCGCACCGCGAGCGACCGGTCGGCCGTCACCTCGCGTGCGACGCCGCGTGCGCGCACGTGCGGATCGTCGAACACCGCGCCCGCGTCGGGTACGCGCGACGCCGGCAGCCCTAGCGCGCCGAGCACACGCATCCAGTCGTCCTGCGTGCGCGTCGCGAAGGTCGCGCGCAACAGCGCGCCCAGCGCGTGCCGATGCTGCTGCCGGCCCGTGCGCTGGGCGAAACGCGGCTCGCGCAGCGCCGGATACGCGTCGCCGAGCGCATCGGCGAACGCAGCCCAGAACTTGTCCTCGAGCGTCGCGAGCACGATGTGCCGCCCGTCGGCGGTCTCGAACAGGTCGTTGTCGGGCATCACCCAGCGCGCTGTGTCGCGCGTA